>CBFGNA010000108.1:0-7406 GCA_965650045.1 uncultured Polaromonas sp. | reverse complement strand
AAGAGCCCCGTGTTCGCTCCATGCCTGCAGCTTTGCCCCATTCGGGTGCTGAGTGCTTGCCCTTACGTAGTTCCCGTCATGGACAGAACACGGCGGCTTTGTAAACTCTGCGGGTAATTCAACGGAGGCTTTTTATGAAACGTTTGTTTGTGCTCGCCCTGGCCGCGACATCGATTTTTGCCCAGGCGCAAACCTACCCCGGCACCAAGCCGATTTCCATCGTCGTGCCCTTTGCAGCCGGCGGACCCACCGACCGCGTGGCACGCGATCTTGCCGAAGCCATGCGCAAGGCCATGGGCGGCAGCGCCAACTTCGTGGTGGAAAACGTCAACGGTGCAGGCGGCACCATCGGCGTCACCAAAGTTTCCAAGGCCAACCCGGACGGCCACACCCTGCTGCTGCACCACATCGGCATGGCTGCGGCGCCGGCCCTGTACCGCAAGCTGCAGTACAAGCCGCTGGAAGATTTCGAGTACCTGGGCATGGTCAATGAAGTGCCAATGACCCTGATCGGCAAGCCCCAGCTCCCGGCCAACACCTACCGCGATTTCGAGAACTACATCAAGGCCAATTCGGGCAAGCTCAACATCGCCCATGCCGGTCTCGGTTCCGCCTCACACCTGTGCGGCCTGATGTGGCAGGCGGCGATCAACGCCAAGGAAGCCATGACCACCATTCCCTTCGGCGGCACCGGCCCGGCGATGAATGCACTGGTCGGCGGCCAGGTGGACCTGATGTGCGACCAGACCACCAACACCACCGGCCAGATTGAAGCAGGCCGCGTCAAGGCTTTCGCCGTGACCACGGCCAAGCCCCTGACCAAGCACAAGCTGCTCAAGGACTACCCGTCGCTCCAGGAAATGGGTCTCAAGGGTTTTGACCTGACCATCTGGCACGGCCTGTATGCCCCCAAGGGAACGCCGGCGGCCGTTCAGGCGCAACTGAATACGGCGCTGAAGATTGCACTGAAGGATCCCGACTTCATCAAGAAGCAGGAAGGCCTGGGCGCCATCGTGATCACCGACAAGCGCATCGAACCTGCCGCCCACAAGGCTTTTGTGGCCAGCGAGATCGCCAAGCTCAAGCCTGTGATCGAAGCCGCCAAGCAGTTCGCCGACTGACCCGTTTCCGCTTTGCTGAAAGCCGCCCCGCGCAAGCCGGGCGGCTTTTTTCATGGCAGGCCGGGATTGCCCGGATTGATGCCGGCCGACCCCGGCGATAAGGTGGGGACTTACACCCACAGTCTTTCGGACAGGAACCCCCATGCACGCTAACTTCAAACGAAATCGCCGCCTGGCCCTCGCCGGTATTGCGCTGGCAGCTATTAATTTTGTAGCAACGCCAGCCACCGCGCAAAGTGCGTGGCCAAGCAAGCCGGTGCGCATCGTCGTGCCTTTTGCACCCGGCGGCACCACCGACATCCTGGCACGTGCCGTCGCGCCCGAGCTGACCCGGGCCTTCGGCCAGCCGTTCATCGTGGACAACCGGGCCGGAGCTGGCGGCAATGTCGGCGCCGATGTGGTGGCCAAGTCTCCGGCCGATGGCTACACCCTGTTGATGGGCACCGTGGGTACACACGGCATCAACAAATCGATCTACGCGAAGATGCCTTTCGATCCGCAAAAGGACTTTGCACCGATCACCTTGGTCGCCGGCGTGCCCAACGTCATGGTCATGAATACCGAGAAGGCGGCAAAACTCGGCATCAACAGCGTTGCCGATTTTGTGAAATACGCCAAAGCCCATCCCGGCAAGCTCAGCATGGCGTCCAGCGGCAACGGCACCTCCATCCACCTGGCGGGCGAACTGTTCAAGTCGCAGACCGGCATCTTCATGACCCATATCCCCTACCGCGGCTCCGGCCCGGCCCTGCTCGACATGATCGGCGGCAATGTGGATGTGATGTTCGACAACCTGCCTTCGGCCATGCCGCAAATCAAGGGCGGCAAGCTCAAGGCTTTTGCGGTGACCAGCGCCGAGCGCTCCGGCGCCATGCCTGAACTGCCGACAGTGGCGGAAGCCGGGCAACTGAAAGGGTTTGAAGCAAGCAGCTGGTTTGGCCTGCTGGCGCCAGCGGGCACGCCCCCGGACATCGTCAACCGCATCCAGCAGGAAGTGGCCAAGGCGCTGGCCACGCCGGCCCTCAAGGAAAAGATGCTGGCGCAAGGCGCGATTCCCAGCGGCAACACCCCCCAGGAATTCGCCAGGCTGATCGACTCGGAAATCACCAAGTGGGCGCAGGTCGTCAAGGCCTCCGGCGCGAAGGTGGACTAAAGACTTTGGGGGTCACACGGCAGCGCAACTGAGCGTCTTGCCAAGCTGAGCCGCAGTCGGGCCGCAGGCACAGCGCGCCGGCCGGCTCAGGACGAACGAATTCCAGCGAGCGTGGGGGCTATTGCTAGACGGCCCAGACTCTAGACGCCCCAGACCACCTCATGCCCGGCCTTCTGGTTGCGCTCCAGCATCTCGATGAAGGGCACGGCGCGCTGGCGCAAGCCCAGTCCTTCGCCGGGAATCGGGGCTTCAGCGTCCTGATCGTGGGACTCTTCCAGCTTGATCGCGGCATGCAGGGCAGCAATCGCGGCCGGCATCTGCTCGGGAAGAATGATGCCTGTCGGTCCGGCATCCTTGCCAATGATCTCCAGCACGCGGCGGCCGTTGGCCTCCAGCATGATCACGTCGCCAGCGGCCTTGGATTTGAATTTGTACAGCATGAAAAGCTCCTGATAAGGGTGTCGTTTTGATTATGGCGCCGGCCCCGCGGGAAGTCTGTAGGCTGCTTTCCCGTCCTGCACCGTGTGCTGCCGCTGGCGCAAAATGTCGCCCTATGCTCAATATTCCAACCGCTCCCAAACCACCGGCACAGGCGCTGAGCCAGGACGGCCTGCGGCTCCTGTCGCCTGCAGAACTGATGCTCAGCCTGCCGCCGGACTGGTCGCCCGACTGGAGCGCACTGGTGCCCTCGTGGGACAACTTGCCGCCCGATGCCCACCTCAAGGACGGTGGCCGCTACCGCAATCGCCGGCACAGCTGTTTTATCCAGGATGTCGGTGACCAGCTGGTGCAGACACCGCACCGCGCCCACTGGCAGCCTACCGACTACAACGCCTTGCACGGCGGCTTCGAGCGCTGGTTCGAGCCGGTCGAGGCCGGCGTCGCCGCGGCGGCGGCCTGGACCACGCTGCTGACCGAACTCGGCCGGCTGTTTGGGCAGGTGCGGCCGGTCGCGCGCTGGTTCATCGAAGCGCACCAGTTCCGCATCGATACCGCAGGCGGCGTCGGCCGGCCCACACCGGAAGGCGCCCACCGCGACGGGGTGGACTTCGTCGTGGTGATGCTGGTCGCACGGCAGGGGGTCAAGGGCGGCGAAACCCGGGTGTTCGACGCCAATGGCCCACAGGGCCTGCGTTTTGTGATGCAGGAGCCGCTGACCACGCTGCTGCTGGACGACGCCCGCGTCATCCACGAGACCACCCCCATCCTGCCGCTGCAAGCGGACGCCCCGGGCGGTTACCGTGACACGCTGGTTCTGACTTACCGCGCGGGTGGCTTTCAGTCGCCTTAGAAATAGAGCCCCCATGTTCGCTCGCTGAGCGTACCTCTCTGCCCCCCGAGGGGGCTGCAAGGCCTGCGCCTGCGGACCGGCAAAGCCGGACCCGCGGCCCCTGCTTGCAAAGAGAATCCTCAGCGGTCGTCTCTGTCTTTCCGTTCGTCCTGAGCCTGTCGAAGAATCCCCCCAGAAGGTGTGCGGGGGCAGCGTTAACCATGAGGCCTGGCCTCGCAAAACCGCTTGACGAAAATAGTTTAAACCTAAACAATTAAGATTCGATCAATCAAATCGGATCCTGTCAATGCACATCCTTTGCCTGGGCGGCGGACCCGCCGGCCTGTACTTCGCGCTGCTGATGAAGCTGCAGAATCCGGCCAGCCAGATCACCGTGGTGGAGCGCAACCGGCCCTTCGACACCTTTGGCTGGGGCGTGGTGCTGTCGGACCAGACCCTGGAGAACCTGCGCGCCGCCGACCCGGTGAGTGCGCAACTGATCGGCGACGCCTTCAACCACTGGGACGATGTGGAGGTGTTTTTCAAGGGCCGTTCGGTGCGATCAGGCGGTCACGGCTTTTGCGGCATTGGCCGCAAGCGCCTGCTCAACATCCTGCAAGACCGCTGCATCGAACTCGGCGTGGAGCTGGTGTTTGAAACCGATGTGCAGGACGATCAGGCCATCGCGGCCCAGTACAAGGCGGACATCGTGATCGCCAGCGACGGCCTGAACAGCCGCATCCGAACGCGTTACGCCGACACTTTCAAGCCCGATGTGGAGCTGCGCGCCTGCCGCTTTGTCTGGCTGGGCACGCACAAGACCTTCGACGCCTTCACCTTCGCCTTCGAGCAGACCGAGCACGGCTGGTTCGCCGCGCACGCCTACAAGTTCGACGACAGCACCTCGACCTTCATCGTGGAAACGCCGGAAGCGGTGTGGAAGGCGCACGGCCTGGACCAAATGAGCCAGGAAGACGGCATCGCCTTCTGCGAAAAGCTGTTTGCCAAATACCTCGATGGCAACGCACTGATGAACAACGCCACCCACGTGCGCGGTTCGGCGATCTGGATCCGCTTTCCGCGCGTGGTGTGCGAGCGCTGGGTGCATCACGCATCCATCAACGGCAAGGACGTTCCCATCGTGCTGATGGGGGATGCGGCCCACACTGCGCACTTCTCGATTGGCAGCGGCACCAAGCTGGCGCTGGAAGACGCCATCGAGCTGACCCAGTGTTTTGCACAGACACCCGAGCCGGCACAGGCGCTGGAGACCTATGAAGCGCTGCGCTCGGTGGAAGTGCTCAAGATACAAAACGCCGCGCGCAACTCGACCGAATGGTTCGAAAACGTGGACCGCTACAGCGGTCTCGATGCCGAGCAGTTTTTCTATTCGCTGCTGACCCGCTCGCAGCGCATCAGCCATGAAAACCTGCGGGTGCGCGATGCGTCCTGGCTGCAGGGTTACGAGCAGTGGCTGGCCAACAGCAAGGGCCAGCCCGCGCCGCCCCCGATGCTGCTGCCGCTGAAGGTCCGTGAGCTTGAACTGAAAAACCGCATCGTGGTGTCGCCCATGGCCACCTACAGCGCGGTTGACGGCATGCCCCAGGACTTCCACCTGGTCCACCTGGGCGCGCGGGCGCTGGGCGGCGCGGCCATGGTGTTTGCCGAGATGACGGCGCCCTGCCCGGAAGGCCGGATCACACCCGGTTGCCCGGGCCTCTGGAACAACGATCAGATGCTGGCCTGGAAACGCATCGTCGATTTTGCACACCGCTCCGGCGAAGGCGTGCGCATGGGCATGCAGTTGGGCCACAGCGGTCCCAAAGGCTCCACCCAGGTCGGCTGGGAAGAACCCGACGAGCCGCTGCTTTCCGGCAACTGGCCGCTGCTGGCTGCGAGTGCCGTGGCCTACGGCCCGACCAATGCCGTGCCGGCAGCCATGACGCGGGACGACATGGACCGCGTCAAGGCGCAGTTCGTGCAGTCGGCGCTTTACGCAGCCGAAGCTGGCTTCGACTGGCTGGAGCTGCACTGTGCCCATGGCTACCTGCTGTCCAGCTTCATCACGCCGCTGACCAACCTGCGAACCGATGAGTACGGTGGCACGCTGGAAAATCGCTGCCGTTACCCACTGGAAGTCTTTCGCGCCTTGCGTGACGTATGGCCGGCCCACCTGCCCATGAGCGTGCGCATCTCCGCCCACGACTGGGCGCCCGGCGGCAACACCGCCGACGACGCCGTGGCGATGGCGCGCCTGTTCAAGGCGGCCGGCTGCGACTTCATCGACGTGTCGTCGGGCCAGACCACACGCGCCGCCAAACCCGTCTATGGCCGCATGTACCAGACACCGTTTGCCGACCGCATCCGCAACGAGGTGGGCATCCGCACGATTGCGGTGGGCGCGATCTCCGAGGTGGATCACGTCAACAGCATCATCGCGGCTGGCCGCGCCGACCTCTGCGCCATCGCCCGGCCGCACCTGGCCGATCCGGCATGGACGCTGCACGAGGCCGCCAAACTGCAAAGTCGGCATGTGCGCTGGCCTCAGCCCTACCTCAGTGGCCGGGACCAGATGTACCGCGAACTTTCAAAGCAAAAACAGGCCTGAGCCCTTATCCAGCAAGCGCAAGCAGCTATTAAAACAGTAGCAACGGAGATCATCATGGACATGGAAGCACGCGGGCACCGCGAACACCCCGAAGCTTTGCGGCTCTGGCTGCGCCTGCTCACCTGCACACAGCTGATCGAAAAGCAGGTACGTGGGCAACTGCGCGAGCAGTTCGACACCACCCTGCCGCGCTTCGATCTGATGGCGCAGCTCGAACGCAACCCCGACGGCCTGAAGATGAACGAGCTCTCGCGCCGAATGATGGTCACCGGCGGCAATGTCACCGGCATCACCGACCAGCTGGTGGCCGAAGGCCTGGTTGAGCGCGTGGATGTGGAAGGCGACCGCCGCGCCTACCGCGTGCGCCTGACGCCGCGCGGCCGCAAGACCTTTGACGAGATGGCCCGCCAGCACGAGGACTGGATCGTCCAGGCCTTTGGCGGCCTGTCGGCACGCGAAATCGAGACCCTGCACAAGCTGCTGGGCAAGGTCAAGCAACACCAGACCGATCTGAACCAGGAAATGGAAAACGCATGAAACACTACATAGGTCCCGCCAATCCCATGCACGCGCAGTTCAATGCGCTGGCTGCTTATGAAGCACGCCATTTCGCCTACGCGTTTGCGGACGGCGTGGCGACCCTGACGCTGAACCGCCCCGAGCGCAAAAACCCGCTGACCTTTGACTCCTACGCCGAACTGCGCGACCTGTTCCGCGCGCTGAACAGTGCTACCGACGTCAAGGTGATCGTGCTCACCGGGGCCGGCGGAAACTTCTGCTCGGGCGGCGACGTGCATGAAATCATCGGCCCGCTGACAAAGATGAGCATGCCCGAGCTGCTGGAGTTCACGCGCATGACCGGTGATCTGGTCAAGGCCATGCGCTTGTGCCCGCAACCGGTTGTGGCTGCCATCGATGGCATCTGCGCCGGCGCTGGCGCCATGATGGCGCTCGCCGCCGACATGCGCCTGGGCACGCCGCAGGCCAAAACCGCTTTCCTCTTCACACGTGTGGGCCTGGCCGGTGCTGACATGGGTGCCTGCGCGCTGCTGCCGCGCCTGATCGGCCAGGGCCGCGCCTCCGAGCTGCTGTTCACCGGCCGCGTCATGACCGCCGCAGAAGGCCTGCAATGGGGATTTTTTAATGCGCTGCATGAGCCGGCCGAGGTGCTGGCCAAGGCCCAGGCACTGGCCGCCGACCTGGCCGCTGGCCCCACGTTTGCCCACGGCATGACCAAAACCATGCTGCACCAGG
>CBFGNA010000107.1:0-7415 GCA_965650045.1 uncultured Polaromonas sp. | reverse complement strand
ACATGGCTTTTTCCTTTAAAACTTGGTATTGATCATATCGGCTTGCCAGCAGCAGGCGGGCACGGCTTGACGCTGCCGGGCACAATTTTCGCGCCCCAGTCACGCATCATGTCCTGCACAAACGGGTCGTTCTGGATGGTTTCCTCGGCCTGCCGCTGGCGCTCCAGGGCGGCCGCGGCATTGCGCCGCGCCGGCGAGTCGCTGATGGGCCCGAGCTCGACCGCCAGCCGGGGCGCCTGGCCGCTGTCCTGCAGCGCGGCCTGCAGGGCCGCCTGCAGCTTTTCGCGTGCGGCCGCCTGGTTCAGCGACTCACGTTCCACGCGCAGCGTCCAGACGCCGTCGGCCTGAGAACACAACTCCGACTGCAGCGCCAGTTCACGCGCCAGCGCCGCAATCATTTCGGCGGCCACCATGCGGTTGACCAGCGCGGTCCACGCATCGCCGAGCGGGTTGTCGGTCGGCGCAGCAGCGGTGGGCGCAGCCACAGCAGCCACCGGCGCAGGTGGCGGCGCGGGTGGCGTCGCCGGTTCAGCGGCGGGGGGTGGCGACGCCAGCAACTCGTCTTCCCAGGGCGGCGTCTGCGGCGCGCCGTTTGCTACAAAATCAGGAGCTTCTGGCGCCCGCTGGACGGGGGCTGGAGCCCGATTTGTTTCAAAATTGGGGCGTGCGGCCGGTGCCGCGGCAGGAACAGGGGCCGGAGCTGGAACCGGTGCTGCGGCCGGACGGTGGACCGGCGCGGCAGCGGCGGCCCGGGCGGGTTCAGGCTGCGGCTTTTTTGGGGGCTCGACGGCGCTCCCCGAGGTGGCGGCTTCGGCGCCGGCGGGTTTGAAAGCCAGCAGGCGCAGCAGCACCATGGTCAGCGCCGCATACTCGTCCGGCGCCAGGCCCAGCTCGGCCCGGCCGTGCAGGCACAGGCTGTACAGCAGTTGCGTCTCGTCGGCCGGCATGGCCTGCGCCAGCCGCGCGGTCGCAGCGATGTCGGGGTCGGACTCGTCATCACCAGAGCCGATGCCGGGCACCGCCTGCAGCACCGCCATGCGTTGCAGCACGGTGGCCATTTCTTCCAGGGTCGATGCCGCGCTCAGGCCGTTGATGCGCAACACCTCGGAGGTCTCGACCACCGCCTTGCCGTCGCCACGCGCCAGCGCATCGAGCAGCTGGAACACATAACTGCGGTCCACGCTGCCCAGCATCTGCCGCACGCTGGCTTCCTGCAACTGGCCGGAGCCAAAAGCAATCGCCTGGTCGGTCAGCGACAGCGCGTCGCGCATGGAGCCGCGCGCCGCACGTGCCAGAAGGCGCAGGGCCTGCGGTTCGGATGCTACGTTTTCGGTCTGCAGCACCTGGCCCAGGTGTTCGAGGATGGTTTCGGGCGCCATCGGCCGCAGGTTGAACTGCAGGCAGCGCGACAGCACCGTGGCCGGCACCTTCTGCGGATCGGTTGTGGCCAGCACAAACTTCAGGTACTCGGGCGGCTCTTCCAGCGTCTTGAGCATGGCGTTGAAGGCCGTGTTCGTCAGCATGTGCACCTCGTCGATCATGAAGACCTTGAAGCGCCCGACGACTGGTTTGTAAACCGCCTGCTCCAGCAACTGCGCAATCTCGTCCACACCGCGGTTGGACGCCGCGTCGAGCTCGGTGTAATCGACAAAACGCCCGCTGTCGATGTCGGTGCAGGCCTGGCACACGCCGCAAGGCGTGGCCGTGATGCCGCCCTGCCCGTCCGGGCCGAGGCAGTTGAGCGACTTGGCGAGGATGCGCGAGATCGTGGTTTTGCCAACGCCACGCGTGCCGGTGAACAGGTAGGCGTGGTGCAGGCGCTGGGTCTCCAGCGCATTGCTCAATGCCTGCACCACATGCGACTGCCCCACCATTTCAGAAAAATTCCGGGGGCGGTATTTGCGGGCAAGCACGAGGTAGGACATGGGATGATTCTAAGGTGCGACCGGCGCGCCTCAGGCTGACCGCCAGCGGGGTTTTTATGTGCACTGGCCTTTAAGTCCGGCCCCCCGCCCTTACAATAGTCAGTGACGGGCCTTCCCGCATGGTGAAGCGGCCAACCGGGTCAGGTGGGGAACCAAGCAGCCCTAACTGCGGAGCCAGTGCCGGGGTCAAGGTCCGTCACCTTATTCATCTAAACCCGAGTATTCATTTGGGTTTCAAGCCCGGAACGGCTTCCCGCTCCGGTTTTGTATCACTTGAGTGTGTCCCTTCATCCATCGATAAGGGATTGCGACAAGGCTTAAATGCGGAGGTATGCCCAAGGGATGCCCTTTGGTACGTACCGATCTTGTCCCACCGCCCTCCAATCGGCCCAAGCACCCTCTCCTCGCCTATTTCGCACTTCAGTTACACAGAAGAGTGTGTCACATATGATCCTTCGGTAATACGTCAAAAAATCAGCATCGTTGCGGTGTTTTCGACACCATTTTTGACAGGACGAGCACGCCCCCACGGATCCAAATAACCTTGAATTGCCGAGACAAAAAATGAGCGACGAAGTTTTTATTAGTTATAGCCACGACTCCACGGAACATATGGAAAAAGTACGGGCGCTTGCGGACAAATTGCGATCCGAGGGAGTCAATTGTGATATTGATCAATATGAAGAGTCTCCTCCTGAAGGGTGGCCTCAATGGATGGATAGAAAAGTACGTAACGCAAAATTTGTTCTAGTTGTTTGCACCGAACCGTATGCAAAGCGATTTGATGGCACTGAAAGAACCGGTACAGGTTTGGGGGCGAAGTGGGAAGGAGGAATGATCGTTAGCGACCTTTATGAAAGTGAAGGGAAAAATGTCAAATTCATCCCCGTCATTTTTGACTTTGCAGACCGCCGATTTACACCTCGACCACTAAGAGATGCAACGTACTACAACGTCAGTAAAGCAGTTGGCTATGACTCGCTATACGGGCGACTTACCGATCAAAAAATCGTTCGGCGACCTGTACTAGGAAAAATGCGGAACCTGTCCGCAGAGCGCCTCGCACCGCTTCCTGAAAAGGACGTAAAGTCCACTCCCGCAATGCTGCTGGCGTCGCCAATTGATCGCGCTCTATGGGATGTCGCCAAATGGAGGGGCTTGTATCTGGGGGTAGTTAAGGATACAGACATTCCCATACTAGGTTTCGGTTTTGAGAACCAAGATGCTGCCCAGAAAATATTTGAAGGTTGGCGGGAGCGATTCGGAAATAGTGACAGCGCCGGCGAGTTGCGTGTTTCGTTCATTCAAGGAAAGAAGCAAGGTGCTTTTGCGGTAAATATATCTTCGGACGTTGAGTATGTCACACGCAGACTGGCCTCAAGCGAAGACACCAAAGACGGACAGAAAATTATTTTTCAAAGCAGAGGTTGTTATGCCGAAGCTGGGACCGGCACCAACTTAGATAGTCCTACAGTATTTCAAGCCCGGTTTGAGAAGCATCAAAAATATTACTTAGCTCCTTACTTCGTCGAACCAGGTAAACACGTTGCAAAAACTGTCCCGACTTCTGACTTCGCCTTGGAGTTGAAAAACATCGTATTTCGATCCGCCTCAGAGATTACCCCTGAGGATCTAGACTACAAAGCGGCAGAACCTTTACGTTAGTTGGTTGGTGTTATTTTCAGACACCGGTCCCTAGGCAGAAGAGATGCGTTCCCCTTAAGCCACTTAAGGGTCGGATGCTTAACATTATTGTCGGTATTCGTTGTAGGTTAGAGCAACGAGCGGGATGACTGCGTCCGCAGACCACACAGCAGCGAGCTTTACCGCAGCACCTCTTCCACCGCCTCCGTGCTCTGCGCCGCATGTTGCGCAATTTGCGCCGACACCAGCGCCAGCGAGGCCAGCGGGTAGGTGCCGCTGATGATGCCCTTGTACGCCACCTCGGCGGCTACGGCGTCCTGGCCGAGCCCTTCGGTGGCAGCGACGATGCAGGCCTCGATGTTCTCCAGCCCGGTGTCGGCGTAGAGATCTTCGCCTTCGTAAGTCACCCGGTATTCAAAGCCGTCGCCGATGGCGGGGTCGATGTGGAAACGCACAATCATGAGGCGCCTAGCTGAGTGTCGGGTGGTCCGGCACCACCACCACGGTCAACCAGTACCCGCTCAGTTGCGCAATCATCTTGACAAAATTCTCGAAGTCCACCGGTTTGGTGATGTAGGAGTTGCAGCGCAGGTCGTACATCTTCCGGATGTCGGCCGCTTCATACGAGGTGGTGAGCACCACCACAGGCAGGTGCCGCAGCTTGTCGTCCTTGACGATTTCCGCCAGCACCTCATGGCCATCCATCACCGGCATGTGCATGTCCAGCAGGATCAGGTCAGGCGCAGGGGCCCCCGCATAAACGCCCTCACGGCGCAGGAATTGCAAGCATTTTTCGCCGTTGTCCACGTGGTGCAGATTGACGCGCAAACTGGCTGCATCGAAGGCTTCACGGGTCAGGAACACGTCGTCGTCGTTGTCTTCCACAAGCAGGATTTCCGCAATGCGGGACTTGGCGAGAGGTTCAAGCTTCATGAGGAGGTCCGGGTAGGTCTGGGGACAGTGTAAAACTGAAGGTCGTGCCGGGTCCAGCATGATCAGCAATCCAGATCCTGCCGCTGTGACTTTCGACCACGCGGCGGCAAATGGCAAGACCAATGCCTGTTCCGGGGTATTCGTTCTGACTGTGCAGGCGCTTGAACACCTCGAAGACCTTTTCACGATGGCGCGGGTCGATGCCAATGCCGTTGTCCTTGACCGAAAACACCCACTCCCCGTCCTTGCGCACGGCACTCAGTTCAACCTGCGGTGCCCGATCACGGCAGTATTTGATGCCATTGCCCACCAGGTTCATCAGCAACTGTGCCAGCTGCGTTCGGTCACCGCGGACAACGGGAAGCTCGCGCACCGTGACCGTCGCCCCAGCTCCCCGGATGACATCGTCGAGCATCTGGACCACATCCTGCGCCACGCCCGCCATGTCAACCGACTCGAACTGCAAGCCCTGGGTTTCCAGCCTGGCGTAAGACAGCAGGTCTTCCGTGAGCTGTTCAAGCCGTGCAACGGCGGCGGTGGTGCGATGAATCAAGGACAGGGCTTTTTCATCGAGCTTGTGCCCATAGTTGCGCTCAAGCAGCTGCACGAACCCGCCGATGGATCGCAAGGGTGTTTTCAGGTCGTGGGAGGCGACATAGGCGAACTGCTGCAGATCAAGGTTGCTGCGCTCCAGCGCCTTGTAGGCGCGCACGCGGCTGGTCACGTCGCGAATGATCAGGGTGTACAACATGCCCCCGGCCTTGAGCACGCTTGAAAAAGACACCTCGGCAGGAAACTCCTCGCCATTCATACGCAGGCCCACCGTCACGACGGTCACGCCGCCGGCCGCTTGTCCCAAATCCACCCGCGTGGCCCTGTGGCGCTCGAAGATCTCGGCATTCTGGCTGTGAAAGCGTTCAGGGATAAACCGGTCAAGGGGCAGACCCATGGCCTGCGCCGCCGGACAGCCAAACATGGTGGTGGCTGCAGCATTGAACATCACGATCAACTGTTGCGCATCCACGGCGATGATCGCGTCGGTGGCTGATTCCACCATGCTGCGCAGGCGAGCCTCGTTGTCGGACAGGTCGCCGCGCGCAGACCGCAGCAGCTCGGAGGCCTTGGTCAGTGCGGCCCCCACCTCGTTGACCTCCCTGATGCCCAGTTGCGGAACCTCAATGCGCCGCCCCAGCCCAAGTTCAAGCGCCGGTTTCTGAAGTGCACGCACCGCGCCCGCAATTCGACCACCGAGCAACCAGGCGCTGAGTACACCCAGCCCCAGAAGAAGCAGCCCGACGCCAAGAAGAATACCCATGGACTGCCGCAGGTCCTTGGTCAGCACACTCACAGGAATACCAATGGCCACGCCCCATCCGCTGCTGACCGAACGCGAAAAAGCGCTGAGCACCGTCACACCTTCCAGGGACAGTAGCTCGAAGGCCCCTTCGTTCACCTGTTTCAGCCGCTCGTGCAGACCCGCCGCAACAGGCTTGCCGAGATACAGCTGCGGCTCGTGCGACCGCGCCACCACACTCTCGGATTTGTCGAAGATCACCGTGATCCGGTCTTCAGGCAGGCCATAACTGTCCAGCATTTTCCCGAAATGATCGGGAAGAATCACCCCCGACATCGCGTGGGTGACGGTTTGGCCCGAAAACACCGGAACCATCACGCTGATCAAAGGCCGCTTGAGCGCGGCCCCCGTAACCACGCCGGACACCTCCGGCTGCCCCGTCGCCACCACCCGCCGCATCAGGTCCATCACACCGGTTTTCGGCAAAGGCTGGCCATAAGGAATGGCGGTGTTCATGACCTGCTGACCCGAAGGATCGATCAGGGCCACGTTGTTGATGAAGCCGCGCTTGAGCACTTCCTGCGCCTGCCGCTGAAAGGCCGCATAGTCCTGCGTCTGCAGCGAGGGCGATACGGCCAGGACCTGCAGGGATACCTGCGCGGTGCCAAGCTCGCGGTCAATCAGGTGCGACAGGGTCCGGGCAGAAAGGACCGAACCCTCGATCAGTTCCGCCTGCCGCTGACGGTAGTCGTGGACCAGCACCAGACTCGCCATCAAAAAAGCCGGCGCCATGCTCAGAATCGTCAGGATGGCCAGTCTGGAGCGGATGCTGGGAATAAGCAGCGGTTTCACGAGGCTCCAGAAAGTTAAAGTCCAGTATGCATCGGCTCTCTGGACGGCTTCATGCGTTTTTACCCTGACGGATGCGGGCTATTCCAGGCGGGAACCCATCACAAGGCCAGGCGACGCAGTACCCCCTGCCCCGCCACACGTCCGCTGGCAAAACAGGCGCTCAGGAGGTAGCCGCCGGTCGGCGCTTCCCAGTCCAGCATTTCGCCCGCACAAAACACCGGCGCACCCGCCAGCGCCGTGACTTGCAGCTGGGCGTTCATCGCGTCAAAGCGCACACCGCCTGCGCTGCTGATGGCTTCGTCGATGGGGCGGGTGGCCACCACACGCACGGGCAGTGCCTTGATGGCGTGTGCCAGTTGCACCGGGTCATTCATGGCCTCCTTGCCGAGCAGTTCATGCAGCATGGCGGCCTTGATGCCTTCAATGCCGAGCCGGCTCTTGAGGTGGCTGGACAGCGAACGCGAGCCCCGCGGATGCCGCACCTCGACCAGCACCTGTTCGGCCGACTTGCCAGGCAACAGATCAAGATGGAAAACCGCACTGCCATGCGCAGCAATCTCATCGCGCAGCAGACTGGATGCCGCATAAATCAGGCTGCCCTCCACGCCGGTGGCGGTGGCGACAAACTCACCCTTGCGGCTGAAGCTGCGGCCCTGGGAATCGGTGAAGCTGATGGCCACCGACTTGAAGGGCTGGCCGGCGAAGCGGGTGGCGAAATGTTCGGTCCAGCCTGGCTGCTGCGACGGCCCTTTTCCCACCAGCTCCCG
>CBFGNA010000106.1:0-7418 GCA_965650045.1 uncultured Polaromonas sp. | reverse complement strand
GCAACAGGCCGGCGGCTCGCCGGGGCCTGCCCTGCTCTGCCTGAGCCGCAGCGAAGCGGCCAGGCTGCTGGGCCTGCCCGCGCTGGACAGCCCTGCGGCCGTCACGCAGGCTGCGGCACGACTGCGCGCCGCGCTGGGCACGGCGGTCGTCATCACCGCGCACGAGGGCGACTACGCCGATACGCCGCAGGCCAGCGGCTGGCTGAGTTCGCCGCCAGAAGCCAGGCCAGACCAGGGCCATCCCGAGGCGGACACCGTCTTTGCGGCCGCTGCCGCGAAAGCACTGGCCCAGGGTTTTGTCGCCATGGAAGCCATCGTCATCGCCAGCATGGCGCGCAACGATGCCTTGCGCCAGCATGCCGGAACAAGGCTGCTGCAGGCGCGTCCGGACTTTGCGCAGCACATCCACAATTTGCCGTTTTTCAGCCTGCCGCAGGCGAGCAGCGTCAGCGGCTTTGCAGCGCTCCGTGACGCCGACCTGGGCCTGTACGCGGTGGTCGACAGCGCGGCCTGGGTAGCGCGCGTTGTCGCAGCCGGCGTGCCCACGGTGCAATTGCGCATCAAGAACGCAGCAGGCGCAGAACACCGCGACTTTGTGCGCGCACAGATCCGCGACAGCATCACCGCCACCACCGCGGCCGGGGCCCAGCTCTTCATCAACGACCACTGGCAACTCGCCATCGAGGAAGGCGCTTACGGCGTGCACCTGGGGCAGGAAGACCTGCACATCGCCGACCTGGCCGCGATCCAGCAGGCCGGCCTGCGGCTGGGCATCAGCACCCACGCCTACTGGGAAGTTTGCCGCGCCTGGGCGCTGCAGCCGAGTTACATCGCCTGCGGACCCATCCACCCGACAAAAGCCAAGGCCATGCCGTGGATTCCCCAGGGCAACGCCAACCTGGCTTACTGGTGCAAGCTCTTGCCCCTGCCCGTGGTCGGCATCGCCGGCATGGACGTGGCCCGAACGGAAGAAGCCGTGCGATGCGGTGCCGCAGGTATCGCCGTCATCAGCGCCATCACGGCAGCCGCCTCGCCGGAGCAAGCGGTACTGGAGCTGCAGCAGGCGGTGCAACGCGGGCGCCGCGCACCGGCCACGCCACCGCCGGCACTGCCGCGGCCCACGCTGGCCTGAGCCCACACCCCCGCATGGCGCCAGCGTTGCACCGGCAGCGCTGTATAGTCGCCGCTTCCAGGTTTCGCCCGCTTCAAGACCGCATGAACATCGTCCACACCATCCCCGACCTGCGCGCTGCACTGGCGCCTTCCCGGCGCCCGGCTTTTGTCGCCACCATGGGCAACCTGCACGATGGTCACATCGCGCTGGTGAACACGGCCAAACCGCTGGGCGATGTGACGGTGGCCAGCATTTTCGTGAACCGCCTGCAGTTCGCACCGCACGAGGACTTCGACAGCTACCCGCGCACCTGGGAGGCCGACTGCGAGCGGCTGCGTACCGCCGGCTGTGACGTGCTGTTTGCGCCACGCGAGACCGATCTCTACCCCGAGCCCCAGACCTACAAGGTGCACCCGCCGGCCGAGCTCGCCGACATTCTCGAAGGCCATTTCCGCCCCGGATTTTTTGTCGGTGTCAGCACCGTGGTGATGAAGCTGTTTTCCGCCGTGTTCGCGGGCAAGCCGTCCGGCTTCGCCATGTTCGGCAAGAAGGACTACCAGCAACTCATGATCGTGCGCCGCATGGTGCGGCAGTTCGCGCTGCCGGTAGAGATCGTGCCGGGGGAGACCCTGCGCGCGGCCGACGGCCTGGCGCTGTCCTCACGCAACGGCTACCTGTCGGCGCAGGAGCGCGGCGAAGCGGTGCAACTGTCGCGTGCACTGCAGGCGCTGGGTCAGGCCGTGAAGGCACAGGGCCCGGCACAACGCGAGGTGCTGGAAGCGCAGGCCTTGCAGGCCCTGGCCGCGCGCGGCTGGCAGCCCGACTACCTGACGGTGCGCCGCCGCAGCGACCTGCTGCCACCCACGGACAGCGACGTGGGCACGCCCTTGGTGGTGCTGGGCGCTGCAAAACTGGGGACCACGCGCCTGATCGACAACCTGGAAATTTGAGGTCATTGCTTGCGGGCATGGGTCCGGCGCATTGGCCAGTCTTTAGGCATCAAATCGGCCTCCAGCCCTTACGGGACGGGCGCAAGCAGCTATCTATTCAGTAGCAACCTGAGTCGGCGGGTTGGCGCCTTGATCGTCCGCCGCATTCCCCTCGCCGGCATCGTCTGCCGCGGCCGTTGAAGGCTTGCGCGCGGCCAGCCCCTGCCAGCCTTTCCACAGC
The DNA here is from genome assembly GCA_965650045.1 of uncultured Polaromonas sp. GTDB lineage: Bacteria > Pseudomonadota > Gammaproteobacteria > Burkholderiales > Burkholderiaceae_C > Polaromonas. Next base: position 5,134 of record CBFGNA010000106.1, on the reverse strand, counting down.
AGCCAGCTGGCGCCGGCCGCCAGCATCCCATAACGGATCGCCGGGCGGCGCACACCTGCCCATGCCAGCGACACCAGCGGGCTCAGCAGCGGCGCGCGTCTGAGCAGGCCCAGGACCAGCGGCAGGCTTCGGCCCACGGCCCAGCCGGGCGTCTTGCTGAACCGCCCGGCCGACTGCCGCAGCGCGTCCAGGCCATCAACCATTTCGGCGCGTTCGGTCGCGGCGCGCAACAGCAGCGCCTGTTTTCTGAGCACGCGCTGGGCCGCCGCATCATGCATGGTCGCCCTTTCCGTCAGTCGCAACGGGCGCGGAGGCGGCCTGCAAAGCCTCGCGGTCGCGCGCGATTTCAGCGAGCGTGGCCTGCATGAAGGGCGGCCGCGTGGCCAGCGTGCGCCGGACGCGCCACACCAGGCCGCCGGCCAGGCCCAGGTAGACGATGGCAAAACCAGCCATGACCGCCACCCGCTGGCCGGCATCCACTGCGAGCACCACGGTGAAGGTCAGCATCAGCACACCCATCAGGCCAAAGACCAGCAAGCCCAGCAGGCTGAGCAGCAGTCCGGCCAGGCGCTGCAGCTCTTCCTCCAGTTCAACGCCGGCCAGTGCCAGCCGCGTGTGCGCCATCGCCAGCGCCGTCAGCGCGAGCTGGCGCAGGGAAGCAAGCAGGCGTGGCGGCGTGCCGCTGTCGGCCGGATTCACGGCGGGGTCTCCTGCCGCTTACTTGCGGTTGACCAGCAACCCGATCAGAAAGCCCGCCGCCACCGCGACGCCGACCGCTTTCCACGGATTGGCGTGCACATACTCGTCGGTGGCCTTGGCGGCCTCCTTGCCCTTGAGCAAGGCCGCTTCCTGCAAACCCGTGAGTTTTTCGGTGGCCAGCTGGAGTTTGACCGCGGCCTTTTCACGCAAGGCAGCGGCGGTTTCGCCGGTGGCGGCCGTGGCGGCCTTGAGCAGATCCTCCACGTCGGCCAGGACGACCTTCATGTCGGTGATCAGTTTTTCCTTGCTGGTGGTGTCCATGGCAGGCTCCCAAAAAAAGTGATGAGGCAAGTAGCGAGGGCAAGCGGGCAGGCCGCTGCCCTGCCACCGGAACAGTTTAGTCCAGCAGCAAAGCCGCAGCACACCTCCAGGCCGAATTTGCCAGGCTGGCTTGATTCACCGCAATAATGCGGACTGCATTTTTTTGCGCCCCACAGGGCCCCAGGCCATGGACTCCACACTGCTGACCCCCTTGTTCACCCTGCTCGGCACGCTGCTCGGCGGGCTCGTGACCTTCGCCGTGAATCGCCAGCAGTTCCGGCACCAGTTGCAGGCGCTGCGGCAGCAGTACAAAACCGAGTTCATGGCCGAAGAAACTGCGCGCCACTTCCTCAGCCACAAAAGTTTCACAGACCGTTCTTTCGACGTGCTCAAAAAACACCTGGGCGGTTTTGAGGACGACGAATTGCGCAAGATCCTCGTCCGCGCCGGCGCGGTCAGGACGTATCGCGACGACGACAGCGAGTGGTGGTATCTGCTCTCCCGCATGGGCGAGCGGATTGAGAAGATGCAGCAGCGGAGCTGAGGCGGGTTCGTTCCCGCACGGTCCTTCTTGCAGGCATCACGCTGCGCCTGCGTGGTGCCTTTGACAGTAGGCGTAACGCCCCACTCCCCCCCCCCCGCCCTTCCCTTGCCCCGCTGGGCGATGGAAGGGAGCCCCATGTGGCCGCGTGTGCTGCACTCGCGTGCAACCATGACGGCTTGTTGGGATTCGCGCAAGAGAATCGCTGCGCGCTTCTCTTGCTCCGGACTTTTGTCCCCGCATTGGTTTTCTATCCCCCACCCGCCGGGCTGGGCCGAGGAGCGCAGCCGAAAACGGATCCGGGCGAGCGATTGTTTGAGCCGCAGGCGAGTTCGAGCTCGACCCCGTTTTCGGCGAGCATCGCAGGCTGCCCGCAGCGAAGCGGAGGGACCCAGACCATCGGGTCGCCTTGCTTTTCGTTAGGTTTCTTTGGCGAGACAAAGAAAAGTAACTCGCCCGCCGGGGCGAGACCCGGCTTGTTGGCGAACTACAGACGTTGGAGGCAAAGAAGGCTTCGACAGGCTCAGCCCGAACGGTCCGTGGGTAGTCGACATCGGGCCCGGATCAATTTCGGAATGACAACCGAGAAAACGATTCGCTATTAATTCAATAGCTGCTTGTGCCCGCCAGACAAGGGCTGGAGCACCAAAACACCCTCAACCCCAGCCAAGGCTGTCGGGTGAAAGCCCTAGGACAGCTCATCCGCCGGATCGCGCCCCATCAGCAGCGCCACCGCTTCGGCCGGCCGAATTTGCCCGTCCAGCAGGGCTACGACGGCTTCAGCGATGGGCATCTCCACACCCAGCCCCTGGGCGCGCTGCACCACGGTGCGGGCACAGTACACGCCCTCGGCCACATGGCCCAGCGACTGCACCGCTTGCGCCAGCGTCTGCCCTTGCGCCAGCAACAGCCCGACCTGACGGTTGCGGCTCAGGTCGCCGGTGGCGGTCAGCACGAGGTCGCCCAGGCCCGAGAGGCCGGTGAAGGTTTCGGCACGCGCCCCCAGCGCCAGGCCCAGCCGTGTCATTTCAGCCAGGCCGCGCGTGATCAGGGCCGCGCGGGCATTCAGCCCCAGGTTCAATCCGTCGCACAGGCCGGTGGCAATCGCCAGCACATTTTTGACGGCGCCACCGACTTCGACGCCCACGATGTCGTCGTTGGCGTAGACCCGCAGCGTCGGACCATGAAAGGCCGCCACCAGCGCGTCGCGCACTTCGGAATGTGCACTGGCAGCCACCAGCGCAGTCGGCTGGCCGCGTGCGACTTCCTGCGCAAAGCTCGGGCCGCTGAGCGCACCCGCTCTCAAATGAATAGCTGCCTGCGCCCGTATTTCATGGGCCAGCAGCCCAAAAGGCCTGGAAGTGGCGGGCGCATCGGCCAGCGGTGCCTCAAACCCCTTGCACAGCCAGGCCACCGGCGCGCTGACGCCCGCCAGGCGCTGCAACATGCCGCGCAGCCCCGCAATCGGTGTGGCGATGACGATCAGGTCCTGGCCTTCCAGCAAAGCTTCCAGCGAGGCATCCGTGCCGCCCGTCAGCCCCAGTGACGCAGGCAGCGCCAACCCCGGCAGATAGCGGGTGTTGACCCGTTGCGCCTGCAGGGCTGCCAGTTGTGCCGGATCGCGCGCCCACAGGCTGACCTGGTGCTGGGGCGACGAAGACGGGGACCGGGAAGCAGTTGCCCGCGCGGCACTGATGGCCAGGGCGGTGCCCCAGGCACCCGCGCCGAGAACCGCAATTTTCATGACGATGGCAGGGCGCGGCCGGCCGGGCTCACACGATGATTTGCGGGGTTTCCTGCGCGGCCGACGCAGCGGCGGCCTGCTGCTGCTCGAACATCGCCTGGAAGTTGATTTCAGCCAGGTTGACGGGCGGGAATCCGCCGCGCTGGATGACGTCGGCCACATTGCCGCGCAGGTAGGGAAAAACGATTTGCGGGCAGGCGATGCCCAGCACCGCATTGAGCTGCTCCGGCGGCATGTTGCGGATTTCAAAAATGCCGGCCTGTTTGGCCTCGACCATGAACACGGTCTTGTCCTCGATCTTGGTGTGCACAGTCGCGGTGACGCTGACTTCGTACAGGCCATCGGTGATCGGCAGGGCATCCACGCCAAGCTGGATGTCCACCGCAGGTTGCTCCTGGTTCAGCAGGATTTCCGGCGAGTTGGGCTGCTCCAGCGAGATGTCCTTGAGGTAGACGCGCTGGATCTGGAACACGGGATCAAGGTTGGCTTCGGCCATGGTGACTCTTTCGGATTGCTTGGGGAAAAATAAAACCTGCTGCAAGCGCAGCAGGCACAGCGCATTATCTCAGGGGACCCGCCGCGCTTCAGCGCTTCAGCCCTTGAGCAGCGGCAACAAACCGCCGCGGCCGTCCAGCGCCACCAGGTCGTCGCAACCGCCCACATGCGTGTCGCCGATGAAAATCTGCGGCACCGTGCGGCGGCCGGTGATCTCCATCATCTTCTGGCGCTCCGCCGGCTGCATGTCCACACGGATTTCCTCGATGGCCTCGACGCCACGCTGCTTGAGCAGTTGTTTGGCATGAATGCAGTAAGGACAGCTGGCGGTCAGGTACATCTTGACGGTTTGCATGGAATCTCCGGTCGGGTTCAGGGGCAGCCCGCGAATCAGGCCTTCTCAAGAGGCAGGTTAGCCTCTTTCCACGATTTCAGCCCGCCGGCCAGGCATTGGGCCTGCTCGTAGCCGAGTTTTTTGGCCGTGGCCAGCGCCCGGCTGGCGCGGGCGCCGCTGGGGCACACCAGGATCAGCGGCAGGGCCTTGTTTTTGACGGCGGCCGGCAGTTTCTCTTCCAGCTGGCCCAGGGGAATATTTTTCGCGCCGACCACATGGCCGGCGGCAAATTCCTCGGACTCGCTGACATCGATGACCACCGCCTTGTCGCGGTTGATCAACTGCACCGCCCCGGTGGCGCTCAGGGAGCCGGCCGCCATGCCGCTGGAAATCAGGGGCCAGAGCAGCATGCCGCCGGACGCCAGCGCTATGCCGATGAGCATCCAGTTGTCGATGAGAAATTTCACGTTAAGTCCTTCGGGGTTATGCAGTTAATCGCTGATTTTAGAATGCAGGGCTGGGCACAGCCGCTTGCGCTTCGCCGCCAGCGCGGGTTTTCCGCGGTTCTACCGCTTTTTCCAGTTGCCCACTGCCCTCTTTTTTCACCTTTTTCAACCGCGTCAACCATGTACAAACTTGTGCTCATCCGCCACGGCGAATCCACCTGGAACCTTGAAAACCGTTTTACCGGCTGGGCCGATGTGGATCTCACACCCACCGGCGTAAAGCAGGCCATCGCGGCCGGCCAGTTGCTCAAGGCAGAGGGTTATGACTTCGACATCGCCTACACCAGCGTGCTCAAGCGCGCCACGCGCACGCTGTGGCACACGCTGGACGAGATGGACCGCACCTGGCTGCCCGTGGTGCACAGCTGGCGCCTGAACGAGCGGCACTACGGCGCGCTGCAGGGCCTGAACAAGGCCGAGACCGCCAAGCAGTACGGCGACGAGCAGGTGCTGGTCTGGCGCCGCAGCTACGACACGCCGCCGCCGGCACTGGA
>CBFGNA010000105.1:0-7532 GCA_965650045.1 uncultured Polaromonas sp. | reverse complement strand
CTCCTGTTTTTATAGCTGCTGGCGCCCGCTGGACGGGGGCTAGAGGCCGATTTGGCTTGGATCCAGCGCTCAGTGCGCCGGCCGCAGCGTGCTGGTGGGCCGGCCGGCAAAGTCGGTCCAGCATTGGCGCGTGAAGTCATACAGCTTGCAGGCGCGCGCGGTCTCGAAATACCAGCGCCAGGAAAAGCGCTGGATCACGATCCGGCCGGGCAGCAGCTCTTCCAGCATCTTCTGCGCTTCCTTGAGCTTGTACAGCGGGATGCTCATGTCCACGTGGTGCGCGGTGTGCTCCATGATGTGGTGCAGCACGGCGCCGATCTGCAGCGGAAAAGTCAGGTGCACAGTCGTCGAGACAAAGGGCTGGGCGCGCTGCCAGGCGGCGCGGTCGTCGTGCCAGGAGATCTTGACATGGGTGTGGTGGCCGTAGATCACGAAGCCCATCATGTTGAACCAGAAAAACAGCGGCAGCGCAAAACCCAGGCCCAGCAGCCAGGCTACCGACTGCTCCGTCGCCAGGGCGGCACCCACCAGGCCGGCGATCCACAGCGCGGCAAAGCTGCTGACCAGCAGGCAGTCCCAGGTGAAGACGGCGCGGCGCGTGTTGCCCAGGCTGCCCTGGCGCGGAAACATCATCTTCTTCCACCAGATCTCGACCATGTAATACAGGCCCGGTCCCCAGCCGCTGCGGTAGATGCGCTGCATCAGTCGGCCCAGCGGGGACAGCGCGGCAAACTCCTGCTGTGTTAGCGGCGCCCACACAAAGTCCACGCCCTTGAGGTTGGTGAAGCCGTGGTGCACCACGTTGTGGCCCACGTCCCACAGGCTGTAGGCGGTTAGCGAAGGTAAAAAGGCGATGCGTGCCAGCCAGCGGTTGAGCTTGCGCGAACGCGTCAGGCTCTGGTGGCAACCATCATGGCCGATCACGAACAGCCGGCCGATCACAAAACCGGCGGCCAGGCCGCAGGCTGTCATGGCCCAGAGGGAATCCAACACAAGCACACCCGCAAGAAACAGCGCCAGCAGGCCGTAATCCAAAGCCAGCAGCGACAAGGCACGCCAGCTGCTGCGCCGGCCCAGCGGCAGCAGCCATGCACGAATGACCTTGCGATGCGGCAGCGGCGCGCCCGCCGCCAGTGGCGGTGGCAGGGGCGTGTGCAAATCGGCAGGGGTGGCTTGAGGCAGGGAGGTCATGAGCAGAACGGGTGGTTTTGGTGGAAAACAGGGTCTGGCGCGCCACACAGGGGATCACGAAGCTGGCTGGAGGACTGCCGGATTTTGAAGGGGGCGCCAGCAAGGGTGACTGACGAGGATCAAGGCAAGTGCATGCAGCGCCGTGCTCGTGCCGCGCCGTGAAGGCGCCGCCCGGGCGGTGGTAACCGGCTCGTAACTTTTTCGTGTGAAAATCAGAAACTAAATTACAGGAGACAGCCATGGACACAGCCATGACCACCCAGCGTCGCGGAACCAAAATTGTTGCCACCCTGGGCCCCGCGTCCAGCGACCCGGCCCTGCTCGAAAAGATGATCCGCGCCGGCGTGAATTGTGTCCGGCTCAATTTCAGCCACGGCACCGCGCAGGACCACATCGACCGGGCCAAGCTGGTGCGCGAGGCCGCCACGCGCGCCGGCCGCGAGGTCGCCATCATGGCTGACCTGCAGGGCCCGAAGATCCGCGTCGGCAAGTTTGCCGAAGGCAAGGTCCAGCTGGAGACCGGCATGAAGTTCGTGCTCGACGCCTCGCGCACCGAGCCCGGTGACATCCAGGGTGTGGGCCTGGACTACAAGGAGCTGCCGCGTGATGTGAAAGCCGGCGACACCCTGCTGCTCAATGACGGCCTGATCGTGATGACGGTGGATGCGGTGCGCGGCGAACAGGTGCACGCCACCGTGAAAATCGGCGGTGTGTTGTCCAACAACAAGGGCATCAACAAGCAGGGCGGCGGCCTGACCGCGCCGGCGCTGACGGCCAAGGACATGGAAGACATCCGCACCGCCATGAGTTTTCAGGCCGACTATGTGGCGGTGAGTTTTCCGCAAAACGCCAGTGACATGGAGATGGCGCGCCAGCTTTGCAATGTGGCCGGCTCCGAGTTTCGCCACAAGCCGGGCCTGATCGCCAAGATTGAGCGGGCCGAGGCGATTCCCAACCTCGAAGCCATCTGCAAGGCCAGCGACGGCATCATGGTGGCGCGCGGCGACCTGGCCATCGAGGTTGGCAACGCGGCGGTGCCGGCGCTGCAAAAACGCATGATCCGCATGGCGCGTGAACTCGACAAGGTGGTGATCACCGCGACCCACATGATGGAGTCCATGATCACCAACCCGGTGCCCACTCGCGCTGAGGTCAGCGACGTGGCCAATGCCGTGCTCGACGGCACCGACGCGGTGATGACCTCGGCCGAAACCGCCGCTGGCCGTTACCCGCTGGAAACCATCATCGAGATGGCCAACATCTGCGCCGAAGCCGAAAAAGCCGAGGACGTGAAGCTGGATGCCGATTTCACCGGGATGACCTTTGCGCGCATTGACCAGTCGATTGCCATGGGTGCGCTGTTCACGGCCTACCACCTGGGCTGCAAGGCCATCGTGGCGCTGACCGATTCGGGCTCGACCGCGCTGTGGATGAGCCGCCACCGCATCCACATCCCGATCTACGCGCTCACGCCCAAACTCGCGACCCAGCGCCGCATGGCGCTGTACCGCAATGTGCGCCCGCTGCTGATGGACCAGAGCATTGAGCGCGACATGGCACTCGGCGAGGCCGAGGCCCACCTGAAAAAGCGTGGCATTGTCGCCAGCGGCGACATCTACGCCATCACCTGCGGCGAACCCATGGGCGCGCCCGGCGGCACCAACATGCTGAAGATTTGCCGGGTTGAGTGATCAAATCGGCCTCCAGCCCTTGTCTGGCGGGCGCAAGCAGCTATTAAAACAGTAGCGAATTGCCCCTCGGCGGCTGGTGCCTGGGGTGAATCCACCGCGGTGGTTGCTGCGTAGTCAGAGGATGAAATTGCGATCTCCCCTGCTGTCCCGCCGCGGCTGGCTTGGCCTGCTGTCGGTTGCCACCGTGGCCGTGCTGAGCGGCTGTTCGGCTGCCGGTGCGCTGGATGCGCTGGTGCCCAGCGACAGCTACACCCTGCGCGCGGATATCGCTTACGGTGCCGACACCCGCCAGCGTCTCGATGTGTACCTGCCGCTGGCGCGCACGGCGCCCGGGCCGGTGGTGGTGTTTTTCTACGGCGGCAGCTGGACCACGGGAGATCGGGCCACTTACCGTTTTGTTGGCGAGGCCCTGGCCTCGCGCGGCATTGCCGTGGTGGTGGCTGACTACCGGCTCAGCCCCCAGGTGAAGTACCCAGTCTTCCTGGAGGACAGCGCGCAGGCGGTGCGCTGGACCTTCGCGCACCTGGACGAACTTGGCGCCGATCCGGCCCAGGTGTTTGTCATGGGCCACAGCGCCGGGGCCTACAACGCCGCCATGCTGGCGATGGACGCGCGCTGGCTCGGTGCCGCAGGCCTGAAGCCCGCGCAACTGGCGGGCTGGATCGGCCTGGCCGGGCCTTACGATTTCCTGCCTATTGGCAACCGCGATGTCCAGGTCGCCTTCGACTGGCCGGGCACCCCGGCCGACTCCCAGCCGCTGGTTCATGCCTCAAAAAATTCGCCACCGGCCTTGTTGCTGGCCGCGCGCAGCGACACGACGGTCAACCCGGTGCGCAACACCGAAGCCCTGGCGCGCCGCCTTGAAGCTGCCGGTGTGCCCGTGGGGCTGCAGGTGTACGACCGGGTCAGCCACGTGACGCTGGTGGCCGCGCTGGCCAAACCCCTGCGCGGACTGGCGCCTGTGCTCGACGACATTGAGCGCTTCATCCGCAGACCCCACGGCTGACGCGGGACATCGACCCGGCGGGACCCCAGCGGGTAAAATGGATGCTTACCGCCCCCTTACCCACTCCCGTTACCACGACCGATCTCCCGGAGGATATTTTTTTATGGCACTCGTTTCCATGCGCGAGCTGCTGGACCACGCAGCCCAAAACGGCTACGGGATTCCGGCTTTCAACGTCAACAACCTTGAGCAGGTTCAGGCTGTGATGGAAGCGGCGAAGGAAACCGGCGCGCCGGTGATCCTGCAGGCCAGCGCCGGCGCCCGCAAGTACGCCGGCGAGCCCTTCATCAAGCATTTGATCGAAGCCGCCATCGAGATGTACCCACAGATCCCGCTGGTCATGCACCAGGACCATGGCCAGAACCCCGATGTTTGCCAGGGCGCCATCAACCTCGGCTTTTCCTCGGTGATGATGGACGGCTCGCTCGAAGCCGACGGCAAGACGATTGCCAGCTACGACTACAACGTCGATGTGACCAAAAAAGTGGCGCAACTGGCGCACAAGGTCGGCGTGACGGTCGAAGGTGAGCTCGGCTGCCTCGGTTCGCTGGAAACCATGAAGGGCGACAAGGAAGACGGCCACGGCACCGACGCCACCATGACCCGCGAACAGCTGCTGACCGACCCCGAACAGGCCGCCGACTTCGTCAAGCAGACGCAGATCGACGCGCTGGCGATTGCCATCGGCACCAGCCACGGCGCCTACAAGTTCACCCGCAAGCCCACCGGCGACATCCTGGCCATCGACCGCATCAAGGAAATCCACAAACGCATTCCGAGCACGCACCTGGTGATGCACGGCTCGTCGAGCGTGCCGCAGGAGCTGCTGGCCCTCATTCGCCAGTACGGCGGCAACATGAAGGAAACCTACGGCGTGCCGGTCGAGGAAATCCAGGAAGCCATCAAACACGGCGTGCGCAAGATCAACATCGACACCGACATCCGCCTGGCCATGACGGCGGCGGTGCGCAAGTTCCTGCATGAGAACCCCGAGAAGTTCGATGCCCGCGAATGGCTCAAGCCCGCGCGCGAGGCTGCCAAGCAGATCTGCAAGCAGCGCTACATTGAGTTCGGCTGCGAAGGCCAGGGCGCGAAGATCAAGGGCGACAGCCTGCAGGTCGTGGCCGCGCGTTATGCCAAGGGTGAGCTCGCCCAGGTGGTTCACTAGGCTGCCCGACAGCGATAATCCCGGGGCCCGCAGGCAACTCGCTGGAGTTGCGCGGGCCCTTTAAATTGGCAAGCACCATGACCCCAGCCCTGCACACCTCCGCCCTGACTTCCCTGCCGCTGCTGGCGCGCGGCAAGGTCCGTGACAACTACGCCGTCGGCAAGGACAGGCTGCTGATGGTGGCCAGCGACCGCCTGAGCGCCTTCGACGTGATCCTCGGCGAGCCGATCCCGGGCAAGGGCGCGCTGCTCACGCAAATGGCGCTGTTCTGGTTCGACAAGCTGGGACACCTTTGCCCCAACCACCTGACCGGCGAGGCGCCCGAAAGTGTCGTCACACCGGCCGAAGTGCCGCAGGTCACCGGACGCTCCATGCTGGTCAAACGCCTCAAGCCGATCCCGGTCGAGGCCGTGGTGCGCGGCTACCTGGCCGGCAGCGGCTGGAAGGAATACCAGGACAGCCAGGCCGTGTGCGGTGTGCCGCTGCCGCCGGGCCTGAAAAATGCCAGCAAGCTGCCTGCGCCCATCTTCACGCCGGCAGCCAAGGCGGCGGTGGGCGAGCATGACGAAAACATCAGCTTTGAGCAGATGGTGAAAGTGGTAGGCCCCGCGCTGGCCGCGCAGATCCGCGACCTCAGCATCCGCATTTATGAAGCGGCGGCCGCCTTTGCGCTGACCAAGGGCATCATCATTGCCGACACCAAGTTCGAGTTCGGCCTGGATGAAGCCGGCACCCTGACCCTGATGGACGAGGTGCTGACACCCGACTCCTCACGCTACTGGCCGGTCGAGGGTTATGAGGCCGCGTTCGCCGCGGGCAGCAACCCGCCCAGCTACGACAAGCAGTTTGTGCGCGACTGGCTGGAGCAGGTGCGCATCGACGGCAAGCCCTGGGACAAAACCCCGCCGGCACCGCGCGTGCCGCAGGACGTGGTCGAGAAAACCGCCGCCAAGTACCAGGAAGCGCTGACGCGGCTGACCGCCTGATCCACAGGCCTCACGGGGTGGTCTAAAATACGCCCAACCCAAGGAGCGTTGCAGCGAAACCCCGTTTTCGTCAGGCTTGGGTGACAGCAGTGCCCCCGGCCTGCCTTTGCAACGGCGCTCACCTTTGATTTGCAAGGTGAGTGAATGTCCGAAATCCAGGTTCCCCCCATGAAGTTGTCCGGCCTTGAACCGGTCGCCATCGGCGCGGGCACGTTGTTCGTCAACATCGGCGAACGCACCAATGTGACCGGCTCCAAGGCCTTCGCGCGCATGATCCTCAACGGCGAGTACGAGCAGGCGCTGGTGGTGGCGCGCCAGCAGGTCGAAAACGGCGCGCAGATCATCGACATCAACATGGACGAGGCCATGCTGGACAGCCAGGCTGCCATGGTGCGTTTCCTGAACCTGATCGCCAGCGAGCCCGACATCGCGCGTGTGCCCATCATGATCGACAGCTCCAAGTGGAGCGTGATCGAGGCCGGCCTGCGCTGTATTCAGGGCAAGGGCATTGTCAACTCGATCTCGATGAAGGAAGGCCTGGAGCCTTTCAAGCAGCAGGCGAAGCTGCTCAAGCGTTACGGCGCCGCCGCGGTGGTCATGGCCTTCGACGAAAAAGGCCAGGCCGACACCTACGAACGCAAGATCGAGATCTGCGAGCGTGCCTACCGCGTGCTGGTCAATGAGCTGGACTTCCCGCCCGAAGACATCATCTTCGACCCCAACATTTTCGCCATTGCCACCGGCATCGAGGAACACAACAACTACGCGGTGGACTTCATCAATGCCACGCGCTGGATCAAGCAGAACCTGCCCGGTGCGAAGGTCTCGGGGGGCGTGTCCAACGTGTCTTTCAGCTTCCGCGGCAACGACCCGGTGCGCGAAGCCATCCACACCGTGTTCCTGTACCACGCGATCCAGGCCGGCATGGACATGGGCATCGTCAACGCCGGCATGGTCGGCGTCTACGACGACCTGGAACCGACGCTGCGCGAACGCGTCGAGGACGTGGTGCTGAACCGCACGCCGGTTTACAAGGACGGCGAAGAACAGCTGAGCGCCAGCGAGCGCCTGATCGAGGTGGCCGAAAGCGCGAAAAGCGGCGCCAGGGACGACAGCAAACGCAACGAGTGGCGCGCGCTGCCGGTGCGCCAGCGCCTGTCGCACGCGCTGGTGCACGGCATGAACGAGTTCATCACCGAAGACACCGAAGAGGTCTACCAGGCCATCCTGGCCGAGGGTGGGCGGCCGCTGCACGTGATCGAAGGCCCGCTGATGGACGGCATGAATGTGGTCGGCGATTTGTTCGGCCAGGGCAAGATGTTTTTGCCGCAGGTGGTCAAAAGTGCGCGCGTGATGAAACAGGCGGTGGCGCACCTGCTGCCTTACATCGAGGCCGAAAAGCTGCTGCTCGAAGCCGCCGGCGGCGACGTCAAGACCAAGGGCAAGATCATCATCGCCACCGTCAAGGGCGATGTGCATGACATCGGCAA
>CBFGNA010000104.1:0-7550 GCA_965650045.1 uncultured Polaromonas sp. | reverse complement strand
TTCATGGTTTGTCTCCTGCGTGTTGTAAGGGTTGAAAGGTCAGTACCAAAAAAACGGTGGGCGTGTGTGCTCAGCGCGGGGCCATGCGGATCGCACCGTCAAGGCGGATCACCTCGCCGTTGAGCATGTCGTTGTCCAGGATGTGCAGGACCAGCCGCGCATAGTCCTCGGGGGTTCCGAGCCGCGAAGGAAATGGCACGCTGGCTGCCAGCGCCTCCTGCACAGGGGCCGGCATGCCAAACACCATGGGCGTGCCAAAAATGCCGGGCGCAATCGTCATCACGCGGATGCCGTTTCGCGCAAGGTCACGGGCAATCGGCAGCGTCATGCCGGCCACACCGGCCTTGGATGCGGCATAGGCGGCCTGGCCGATCTGGCCGTCGAACGCGGCGACCGAGGCGGTGCAGATCAGCACGCCACGCTCGCCAGTGGCTTCCGGTTCGTTGCGCGAGAGCGCATCGGCCACCAGCCGCATCATGTTGAAGCTGCCGACGAGGTTGACCGACACCACTTTCGCAAACAGGGCCAGCGCGTGCGGCCCGTGGCGGCCCACGGTTTTTTCAGCGGGCGCGATGCCGGCGCAGTTCACCAAACCACCCAGACGGCCCATGGCGAGCGCAGCAGCCACGGCGGCCTGGCCATCCGCCTCGGAGGTCACATCGCAGCGCATGAAGCGTCCGCCCGTCTCGCGCGCAACCTCTTCGCCACGATCCTGTAAATCGGCAATCAACACCTGCGCACCCTTGCTGGCAAGCATGCGGGCCGTGCCCTCACCCAGGCCGGACGCGCCGCCGGTCACGATAAAAACCTTGTCCTGAACTTCCATCGGTCTTCCTTGTTCAAAGCGCCCAAAGGCGCCGGATGCTGGCCGCTGCCGCCGCGCCCTGGCGCAGGCCGGCCTGCGCGGACGCCGGACTCCGCGCGGGATCCAGCACGTTTTCTCCCATGGCAGCCACGGCGTCACCGTCCGGGACGACCACACCGGCTTCAGCGCCTGCCTGGCGCAGGGCCTTGATTTCTGCATGCAGGTGGCCGCTGACGGGATTGCCTTCGCTGTAGCCCAGGGGTGCCAGCACCAGCACGCGGGTCGCACCCGCGGCGAGGTCGGCGTTGGTCATGGAGCGGATGCCACCATCCATGTAGCTGCGGCCACCGATGTGGACCACCGGCCAGGCGCCGGGAACGGCGCAACTGGCGGCCACGGCATCGACAAAATCGGCGCCGCTCGCGTTGTCGAAGAAACGACCTTCACCGGTTTCGGCATCCACAGCAACCAGCTTGAGGGCCCGCGTGGGCCACGCGGTGCCGGGCAAACGCGCCGCTACGATGGCGCGGCGCGCTTCGGGCGGCACGGTTTCGCTGCGCCGCGCAAAAGCGCCGATGCGACGGCGCGCTTCCGCCAGGTCGCCGCCGACCTTGTCCATGAGTTTGCGGTTTTGTTGATCAACAGCAGCCTGCGAATAGGGCCGCACGCGCTCCAGCGAATCGGGGGACGGCGCCAGTTGCGCAGCCAGCAGATCTTCCACCGGCACCTCGCTGGCCAGTTGCGCGCCCACCACCGAACCGGCGGAGGTGCCGATGAACAGATCGGCTGCCGCCAGGTCCACACCCGCACGGGCCAGGCCAGCCAGGACGCCGGTTGCCCAGGCGATGCCGGCCACGCCGCCGCCGCCAAGCACCAGCGCGCGACTGGCCATCAGAGCACCCCCGCCTGCGACAGCTCCGCCATCCGTTCAGGGGACACGCCGAGCAGCCCGCCGTAGATTTCCTGGTTGTGCTGTCCAAGGTCGGGCGCCGCCTCGATGGCCTTGTTGGGCACGCCGGAGAAACGCGGAAAAACGCCGGCCATCTTCACCGGGCCGATGCCGGGCTCGTCCACCGTCGCAATGCTTCCCCGTGCCGCATAGTGCGGGTCCTTCATGATGTCGTCAATGCTGTAGATGAAGGAATAGGCCAGCTTGCCTTCGTCGAGCACGCGGCACAGCTGGTCCACCGGCTGCGAGCGAATCCATTCGGCGAGGGCCGCATTGAGTTCGTCCACGTGTTCCCAGCGTTTCGGGTGGGTCGAAAAGCGCGGGTCCGCCGCCCAGTCGTCGCGCCCCATCACCTTGCATAGCCGATGGAAACCCGCATCGGCCGAGATGGTGAGGATCAGGTAACGCCCATCACTGGTCTGGAAATGCTCGCCGGGTGCTGCCGCGAAATGTTTGTTGCCACGCCTTCCCCGCACCACGCCCAGGCGGTCGTACTCGGGTACCAGCACCTCGGTGAAACGGATCACCGACTCGTACATGGACAGGTCGATTTCCTGGCCCTCGCCGCCACGAATGTCGCGGTGGTAAATCGCCATCATCAGCGAAAAGGCGCCCAGGATGGCGGTCTGGTAATCAGCCGTCGAGGTGCCGATGCGCACCGGCGGCCGATCCGGAAACCCGGTGATCGCCATCAGCCCGCCGAAAGCCAGCCCGATCCGGTCATACCCCGCGCGATCCTTGTAGGGACCGGTCTGCCCGAAACCCGAGACACGCAGCAGGATCAGGCCGGGGTTGTGCTTTTTCATCTCGTCAAAACCGATGCCCCACTTCTCCAGCGTGCCGGGACGGAAGTTTTCCACCACCGCATCGGCCTCCGCGATCAGCCTGAACAACAGCGCCTTGCCTTCCGGCTGGCGCAGGTCCAGGGTCACCGACTTCTTGTTGCGCGCCTCGACACTCCAATAGAGGCAGCGGTCTTCCACGAAGGGGCCCAGATCGCGCACCGTGTCGCCGCGTTTGGGCACCTCGACCTTGATCACCTCGGCGCCAAAGTCGGCGAACAAAGTGCAGGCTACCGGCCCGGCGACCATGGTGCCCAGGTCCAGGATACGCAGGCCGCTGAGCATGTGTGGCCCGGCTTTGCGCGCACCGCTCATTGCAGTGCCTCGTCTTTGACCCCGGAAACCCTTGCGGCGGTGCGCGAAACTTCACGCACCTTGAAGTCGCCAAGGTCGGTCTTGCGCGTCATGTGCCAGTAATCGTCGTTGCGAAACGGCGTGGTCGCCACAATGCGCCCGCGCTGGTTGCGGTACCAGTTGGTCATGCCTTTGTGCGTCCAGATCATCCGGCCGTGCAGTTCCTGCACCTTTTCGTTGAAGGCGTCGTGCAGGTCCTGGCGCACCTCGATCTCGAAAGCGTCGCCGTGTTCGGCCATCACCTGCTTGAGCAGGCCCATGACGTAACGCACCTGTGTCTCCAACAAGGTCACCACACTGCCACCGTGGCCCAGTGCCGTGTTCGGGCCGGCCAGCATGAAGAAATTGGGAAAGCCCGGCGTGGCCACGCCCATATAGGCTTCGGCGCCCTGGCGGTCCCAGATCTCGCGGATGGGCTGGCCGCCGCGGCCGAACAGCTGGAAGGACGACAGCAGGTTGATGGCGTCAAAACCGGTGGCCACCACGATCACATCGAACTCATGAAGCTCACCGGTGTTTGTGACGATGCCTTTGGCGGTGATCTCGCGGATGCCGTCGCCCACCAGATGCACCTGCGGCTTGGCCACGGCGCGGTACCAGCCGTTGTCCATCAACATGCGCTTGCCGAAAGGCGGGTAGTCGGGCAGCACCTCGGGCAGCAGGTCCTGCCGGTCACCGAGCTCTTCCTTCATGTAGTTGACGAAATATTCGCGGTGCTTGTCGTTGCGCCGGTTGATGGACCGCTCGGGATGCGGCCATTCGGGATCCACCTGCAGCGAGGAATGGATGCGGTCATTGAACACCCAGGCCAGGCGCTGGCGGTACCACTCCTGGTAATACGGCACTTCGCGCAACATGAAGCGCATCGCCTCGGGCACCTCCTTCTTGAAACGCTCGAACGGTGCGGCCCATTGTTTGGAGCGCTGGAAGATGGTCAGCGACTTCACCTCATCGGCAATCGCCGGCACGATCTGCATCGAGCTGGCGCCATTGCCAATGACCGCCACCCGCTTTCCCTTGACGTCCAGCCCCTCGGGCCAGCGCGATGAATGAAAACAGGGGCCCTCGAAGCTGTCCAGCCCCTTGATGTCCGGCATGCGCGGCACATTGAGCAGGCCCACGGCGCTGATCAGCACATTCGCCTGCAGCTCTTCGCTCTTTCCGTCCGGGCCGGTGATGCGAACCGTCCAGCGTGCGGTGGCCTCGTCATACCGGGCGGACTCCACTCGGGTGCTGAAACGCATGTTGTCGCGAACCTTGAACTTGTCGGCCACACCTTCGAAGTAGGCCTGGATCTCACCCTGCAGCGCAAAGTAGCGCGACCAGTCGTTCTTGGCAAAGGAGTAGGAGTAGATGTGGTTGGGTGTGTCCACCCCGGCGCCGGGGTAGCGGTTCTCGTACCAGGTGCCGCCGACCTCGGCGTTTTTCTCGACCACCGTGTAGGGGATGCCGGCGCCCTGCAGCCGGATCGCTGCGCACAGGCCGGCCACCCCGGCGCCGATGACCACCACATGAAAACCCTTGGGCGCCTTGAACGCCTCGCGCTGGTCGAGCGCAAATTCCGGGTCCAGCCCCAGGCCCGCCGACAACATGGCCCCATAACCTTGCGGCACATCTTCGCCAGTGCTGATACGCATCATGCGGGCCAACACCTCATGGGACGGCGCATTGAGACCCGCCGGCTGGCCCGCTTTCCAGCCCAGGATCGCCTTTCGTGCGGCTTCCCGCACTTCAAGCTGCACTTCTGGCGGCAAACCGCCGGAGTCGTTGTCGTCCAGGCCCTTGATGCGGGTGCACTGGTAGCGGTCGCTGATCCAGCGCATGTCGCCCGTCAGGTGCAGCAGCACCATCAGCAGGGTCGGGATGTTGGCTGTTTCCAGCGCGCCGGTCAGGGAGGATTCCCAATCGGCGGCGGTCTGGGCGGATGAGGTCATGAGGCAATTTCCTGAGTTGAAGGCAACACCCTTCCCTGCCCTGCACCATGCAGGACGGCGGATGTAGCTAAAGGGGATGAAGCCGGGCGCTGCGCTGCACCCGGCGACAGTGGCTTACTGCGCGACCAGGCCGGCTTCCTTGACGACCGCGCCCCACTTGGCATAGTCGGACTGGATCAGGCGCTCCAGGTCTTTCGGCGTGCCGCTGGTGGGCTCGAAGCCCAGGCCGCTGAGCCTTTCCTTGATCTCGGGCATGGCCATGATCTGGCGCAGTTGCTCGTTGAGCTTCCTGATGATGGGCTCCGGCGTACCCTTGGGCGCGACGATGCTGGTCCACCCCAGGGCCTCGTAACCCGGTACACCGGCTTCCGCAACCGTCGGCACATCGGGCAGAACCGCGGAACGCTTGCTGTCCAGCACCGCCACGGCTTTCAGCTTGCCGGCCTTGATGTTGGCTTGCTGTGCGCCGATGGTGTCCACCATGATGGGCACGCGGCCGGTCATCACATCCAGCGCAGCCTGTGCGCCGCCCGGGTAGGACACCGAGCCCAGCTTGACGCCGGCCCGGGCATTGAACAGCTGCATGGCCAGTTCAAAAGCCTGCGCCCCCGAGGCAAACATCAGTTCACCCGGCGGTTTGGACTTGGCTTCCTTGACCAGCGAGCTGACGGTGTTGAACTTGAAGTCGGGCGCCGCCAGCATGATCATGGGCGCCAGCGCGACCAGGCTGATCGGCTCGAATGCGGTCAGCGGGTCGTACAGCTTGTTCTTCTGCAGGTGCGGGCCGGTCACCAGCATGCCGCTGACAGCCACGCCCAGCGTATAGCCATCGGCAGGTGCCTTGGCCACCATGCTCAAGCCCAGCATACCCCCCACGCCTGGCTTGTTATCCACCACAAAGGGCTGCCCGTTCATCGACGAGAGCTCCCGGGTGATCAGCCGGCCGATGATGTCGGAGGCACCACCGGCGGTGTAGCCGACGACGACGCGCACCGGCTTGTTGGGGTAGGAGGGGTCTGCTGCAGCGGGGACCGCCATGGCAGCAAGCAATGCGAACGCGGGAAGGAAGCGGAAGTTCATGGTTGATGTCTCTTTGTAGATATGCAGATCGTTGTGTGAGGTCGGCTCCAGGACTTTTAGTTTCGTGAAAAGCCGGAACCCTACCAATCGGAAATTGATAATTTGTCTACAATATGAACAATTATGTGCAACATGCAAACAAATAACCGTCATGGAAACTGAAATCAAGGGCGCACAAACCGTGCATCGGGCGGTATCACTGCTGAAACTGGTCGCGCTGCACCACCAGGCAGGCGCCAGCCTGCACACCCTCTGCGAAGGCGCGCAACTTGAACGAACCACGGCCTACCGCCTGCTCTCCAGCCTGGTTCAGACCGGCCTGATCGAGCGACACAGCGACAAGAGTTACCGCCTCGGCATGGAAGCCATGCAACTGGGCCTTGCCGCCATGAGCCGCGCGCCGATTCTCGAGCGCTGCCGCCCAGCCATGATGCGGATCGCGCGCCGCACCGAGGACACGGTATTCCTTGTGGTGCGCAATGGCGACTACGCGCATTGCCTGCACTCCGAGGAAGGCACATTTCCGGTCAAGGCGCTGGTGCTCCAGGTCGGCGGCATGCGCCTGATGGGCGAGGGCTCAGCGGGTGTCGCCTTGCTGGCCACGCTGGCCGAAGCGGAAATCGACGCGTTGCACAAACGCAACCGGGGCGACGGCGGGCCGACATTGGCACACCTGCGAAAACTGGTTGCCCAGACGAGGCGGCAGGGTTACTCGACGACTGAAAACCTGGTGGCTGAAGGCGTCAGCGGCGTGGGCATGAGTTTTGAGGTGGCCAATGGTGCGCATGCTGCCATCAGCGTGGCTGCCATCAGCAGCCGCATGCGTGACGAACGCCGGCGCTGGATTGCGGAGCTGATGGCGGAGGAGTTGCGTTCGGCCGGCTGGAACCCGCCGGGCCCGCTGGTGAAACCCCGCCCCGCGGCCTGAACAGGAAGGCCCTACAGCAACTCGGGCGACTGCACGGTGACCAACACGGTCTGCGCGCGTGCTTCGCGCTCGCGGTGGCGCAACCACCAGAGCGCCCCCTTCCTGACGGCGCACTCTTCTTCGCGCAGGCCGAGCAATTGTGAAATCACCTGACCCAGGGTGGGCTGGTGGCCGATCACCAGGATGGGCAGCTTGTTGGATGGCCACTGCACCAGTTCCAGCAATTGGGCTGGCGGCGCATCGGGACCGAGTTCTGCGCGGATCTTGTATTTGCGGCCCAGCGCCAGCGCGGTCTGTTCGCAGCGGCGCGCCGGGCTGACCAGGATGCGGGTGCGCTCAGGCAACTGCCGGTCCAGCCAGCCGGCCATGCGTGCGGCCTGTTTTTCGCCGCGCGATGTGAGTGAGCGTTCCAGATCACTGATGCCCTGCGCGTCGCCGGGCAGCCATTCCTCGGCCTCCGCATGACGCCAGAGAATCAGGTCCATCACTGCCCGCCCATGCCCATGCTGCCGGCGGCGTAGCGGGCCATCAGTGCCGCTTGCGCGCCGTGCTGTTCACCATCGTCCGGCGCGGCAACCCGCAGATAAGTTCCGTCGGGCTGCAGGTCCCAGGCGTCGCGGCTGTCGTGAAGATAAGCCACCAGACATTCGTCAATGAT
>CBFGNA010000103.1:0-7560 GCA_965650045.1 uncultured Polaromonas sp. | reverse complement strand
TTTTGTATTGCATGACGCCTAGGACACTGTGGCGGTCGTGGTGGTGGAAGGCGTGAAGTCGGGCATGGACATGACCGGCTGGATCATGGATGAAGACCGCATGATCAATGTCAAGGCGCAGCAGGACATCCCGATTGGCCACAAGGTGGCCCTGAAGGACATGGCCACGGGCGACACCGTCTGGAAGTACGGCATTGACATGGGCAAGGTCGTGGCCGACATCAAGGCCGGCCAGCACGCCCATGTGCACAACATCAAAACAAAGAGATGGTAGGCCGACGAAGGGCGGAAAGAGGGGCCCCGCGCAGCGGGGATCGGGCCCGTAGTCGGCCTGCGGCCCACAGGGCCGCAATCAACACAATCACATCAAGGACTCCCCATGTCAGTCATCGATAAAAACACCACCTTCCTCGGCTACCGCCGCGAAAACGGGCGCGTCGGTGTGCGCAACCACGTGATCATTCTTCCGCTGGACGATTTGTCCAACGCCGCCGCCGAAGCCGTGGCCCACAACATCAAGGGCGCGATGGCGATCCCGCACCCGTATGGCCGCCTGCAGTTCGGCGCTGACCTGGAGCTGCATTTCCGCACGCTGATAGGCGCCGGCTGCAACCCCAACGTCGCAGCCGTGGTGGTCATCGGCATCGAGGACGGCTGGACCAAAAAAGTGGTGGACGGCATCGCCACGACAGGCAAGCCGGTGGTCGGCTTCGGCATCGAGGGCCACGGCGACCACGAGACCATCATGCGGGCCTCCAAGGCGGCGCGCGAGTATGTGCAGTGGGCCAGCGAGAAGCAGCGCGAGGTCTGCCCGATCTCCGAGTTGTGGGTCTCCACCAAGTGCGGCGAGTCCGACACAACGTCCGGCTGCGGCGCCAATCCGACCGTCGGCAACGCCTTTGACAAACTGCACCCGTTGGGCAACTACCTGTGTTTTGGCGAGACGTCGGAAATCACCGGCGGCGAAAAAATTGTGGCCGCGCGTTGCGCGACCGACGAGATCCGCGACCAGTTCATGTTCATGTTCAACCGATACCAGGCCATGATCGACCGCCACAAGACCAGCGACCTGTCGGACTCGCAGCCGACCAAGGGCAACATCGCCGGCGGCCTGACCACCATCGAGGAAAAGGCACTGGGCAACATCCAGAAGATCGGCAAAAAGTGCACGGTGGACGGCGTCATCGACAAAGCCGAGATGCCAACCCACCCGGGCCTGTGGTTCATGGATTCGTCCAGCGCGGCCGCCGAAATGGTGACGCTGTGCGCCGCCTCCGGCTACGCCGTGCACTTCTTCCCCACCGGTCAGGGCAATGTGATCGGCAATGCGATTGTTCCGGTCATCAAGATCTGCTCCAACCCGCGCACCGTGCGCCTGATGAGCGAACATATCGACGTGGACACCTCGGGCCTGCTGCAGCGCGAGATCACGCTGGACCAGGCCGGTGACAAGCTGCTCGAAAACATGCTGCGCACCGCCAACGGCCGCCTGACCGCCGCCGAGGCGCTTGGCCACCGTGAGTTCGTGCTGACGCGTCTGTTCGAGTCGGCCTGAATATGGCCCCCACGCTTGTCGCTTCGCGAGCCTTCGGCAGTGCGCTGCCCCATTTTCGGAGGAAAGGGGCTAATTTTCCTTGGGGCGGCCCGGCGGAAAATTGCCTGGCCGTTATCCATGTCCAGGAGATGGCATGACGGCCATGGCACGCATCGTCATCAGCGAGTTCATGGACGAGCGCGCGGTTGCGCAACTGGCGGCCGTGCACGACGTGTTGTACGACCCGTTGCTGGTGGACGATGCACCGCGGCTGATCAGCGAAGCACAAAAAGCCGATGCGCTGATCGTGCGCAACCGGACCCAGGTGCGCAACGCGCTGCTGTCGGCGCTGGGCCGCTGCAAGGTGATCGGCCGGCTGGGCGTCGGGCTGGACAACATTGATGTCAGCGGCTGCGAGGCCAAAGGCATGCGGGTGATCCCGGCCAGCGGCGCCAACGCGCTCAGCGTGGCGGAGTATGTGATGGCCGCCACCATGCTGCTGTTGCGCGGCGCTTTTTCCTCCACTGCCGCAGTGGCCGCAGGCCAGTGGCCGCGAACGGCGCTGAGCGACGGGCGCGAGACCGCCGGCCAGACCCTGGGCGTGATCGGTTTCGGCGCCATCGGTCAGACCACGGCCCGGCTGGCGCAGGCCCTGGGCATGAAGGTTATTGCTTTCGACGCCATGCTCGCGACGGATGCGCCCGTCTTCGGCCAGGCGGGGGTGAAGGGCGTGAGCCTGGATGAGCTGGTTCGCAGCGCCGACGTGGTCACGCTGCACGTGCCGCTGGTCGACAGCACGCGGGGCCTGTTTGATGCCAGCAGGATCGCGGCGATGAAACCGGGCGCCGTCCTCATCAACACCTCGCGCGGCCACATTGTTGATCTGGCGGCGGTGGTGACGGCCTTGCGCGCCGGACGCCTCGGCGGGGCCGCCATCGACGTTTTTGATGTCGAGCCACTGCAGGCAGCGCCCCTTTTGCAAGATTGCCCCGGTTTGCTGTTGACACCGCATATCTCTGGCCTCAGTGTGGAGGCCAATGAGCGCGTGTCTTTCATGATCGCCGACAAAGTAATGGAGAGTCTGAAGTAATGGCACAGCTGTCGATGGAAGAGGCGCGCGGTCTGGCAGAACGTGCACTGCACAAGGCCGGTGCCCATGAAGGCATGGCTGCCAGCACCGCGCGGGCGCTGGTCCGTGCCGAAGCGCAGGGGCTCGCCTCGCACGGGCTGAGCCGTGTGCCGCAGTACGTGACGCACCTGCGCAATGGCCGGGCCGACGGCCAGGCGCGTGCCGTGGTGGCCCGCCACAAAGGGGCGGCCCTGCTGGTCGATGCGAAACAGGGCCTGGCTTTCCCGGCCTGCGATCTGGCCGTCGCCAGCGCCATCACCACGGCGCAATCGCTGGGGGTTTGTTTTGCGGGCGTCACCAACAGCCACCATTGCGGCGTGGTGGTGGATCACCTGCGCGCCGTGGCCGACGCCGGCATGGTCGGCCTGGGTTTTGCCAACTCGCCGGCGGCCATGCCGGCGGCCGGCGGCAAACACCCGATCTTCGGCACCAACCCGGTGGCGGCCGCCTTTCCACGGAAAAACGCTGCCCCCCTGATGATCGACCTGTCGCTCAGCGAAGTGGCGCGCGGCAAGGTGATGCTGGCCGCCAAAGAGGGCCGGCCGATTCCGCTGGGCTGGGCGCTGGACAGCCAGGGCCAGCCAACCACCGACGCGCAGGCGGCACTGGACGGTTCCATGCTGCCACTGGGGGCCGTCAGCAGCGCCAAGGGCTCGATGCTGGCGCTGGTCGTCGAGTTGCTGGTGACGGCGGTCATCGGCGCACAGTTCGGCTTTGAAGCCTCCTCGTTTTTTGTCGATGAGGGCAACGCGCCCCGCATTGGCCAGGCCTTTTTGGTGATCGACCCCGGCGCGCTGGCCGGTAGCGATGTGTATTACGAACGCATGGAAACCCTCATCGCCGAGATGTTGCTCGACGACGGGGTGCGCCTGTCAGGCGCGCGCAGGACCAGCCTGGAGCAACAGGCGACCTTATCAGGGCTGACCATTCCGGAGGCACTGAAGAACCAGCTCGACAGGCTGGCGGCATAAGCCTGCAAGTGATGGCGCACCCCCGGGGGCAGCCGTTCATGGACAGGCTTCAACATTAAAAAACAAGGAGACAGAGACATGAAACGTCGAGACATCATGGGCGCATCCGCCGCCGGGGCCGTTCTGGCGTCCGTGCCCGCCTGGGGCCAGGCGCAAACCTTTCCCAAGCCTGGCGCCACCCTCAAATACGTGGTGCCTTACGCGCCCGGCGGCCTGACCGACATGATGGCGCGCACCGTGGCGCAAAAACTCAGCGAGGCCTGGAAAGTGTCGGTGATCGTCGAGAACAAGGCCGGCGGCAATGCCCAGATCGGTGCCGAACAGGTGGCCAAATCGACGCCCGACGGCAGCAGCCTGCTGGCCATCACGCTGACCCATGCGGCCAACGTCGCGCTGTTTCCGAATGCCGCCTACAGTTTTACCAAGGACCTGCGGCCGGTCGCGCTGTTGGCGGGCTCGCCCATGCTGGTGGTGGTTCCCACCAGCAGCCCGCTGAAAGACTTCAAGGACCTGATCGCCGCCTCAAAAACCAGGCAGCTCAATGCCGGCTCCAGCGGCAACGGCACGCCGCCGCACCTGACCATGGCTTTGTTCAACGACCTGAACAAAACGCAGATGACGCACGTTCCCTACAAAGGCGGTGCGCCCTCCATGACCGACCTGATCGGCGGCCAGCTCGACGTGATTTTCTCCAACTTTCCGGAGTCGATTGCCCACGTCAAGGGTGGCAAGCTGAGGGCACTTGCGATCTGCAGCCTGAGCCGCCACCCCATGGTGCCGGATGTGCCCACCGCCATGGAGTCGGGCATGCCTGGCCTCTTCGTGGAAAACTGGACCGGCGCCATGATCCAGGCCAAAACGCCCGATGCCATCGTGGACCGTTACTCGCGCGAGATGATCAAGACCATGTTCAGTCCCGACGTCGAGGAACGCGCTCGCCAGCAGGGCTTCCGGGTGACGCGCAAGGGCGCAGACGAGTTCGCGGTTTTTCTCAAAAGCGAGATCGACCGCTGGAGCCGCATCATCCGCACCGCAAAAATAACCGTGACCTGAAACTTGCCGCCGGGGCAACAGGGGAACGCCGGCGGACGGTGATTCCCCTGATGCCGCGGTGCACGCCGATGCTTTAGAGTGGTCTTCAGCCGGGCGCCCTCGCCCGGCGCTGGAGCCATCATGACAACAACCGTTTCTCCCGACTCTGCCGGACCACGCCGCGTGGATCAGTTGCTGGCGCATTACGAAGCGAGCCACCGCGATCCGAAAAACGAAGTGATCCACTTCATCGCCATCCCGCTCATCATGCTGAGCCTGGTCGGCATGATGTTCGCCGTGCATCCCTACATCGCCTATGCCTTCATTGCGGCCAGCATGGTGTATTACCTGCGCCTGTCGCTGGTGTTTCTGGTAACCATGCTGGTGTGGTCGGCCCTCAGTGTGGCGGTGCTGTTTGCCATGGGGTCCAGGGTGCTGGAGCTGTCCGTCGCGATTTTTGTCGGCGCCTGGATCCTGCAGTTCATCGGCCACAAGCTTGAGGGCAAAAAACCTTCGTTTTTTGAGGACATCCAGTACCTGTGGGTCGGGCCGCTGTTTGTGCTGAGCAAACTTTTTACCAAACTGGGGATACGCTGGTAACTTGAAGTGCAACCATTGGCCCGCATCTGGGTCTGACGGTTTGTACTGGTTTTATTGGAAGTCTCCCTTGACATCTTTCATCAGCAGCGCGCTGCGCTTTGTCTTTCGCCTGGTCTTCTGGTTGTTTGCGACCATTTTTGCTCTCAGCCTGCTTGCCGCCGGCCTGATCGTGATGGCCTTGGGCCTGCTCAAGGCGCTGATCACCGGCAAGAAGCCGCAGCCCATGGTGTTTGGACGCTTCCAGCGGTTTTCTTCCGACGATTTCTGGCCCGGAGCACGCACCCAGGGAACGACTTCCGCGCGCGAGACCGACGTGGTGGATGTCGAAGTGCGTGAAGTCCGTGAAGTGCGCGACGACAAGCGCCTGTCCTGAGCTCTCGCTCCGCAATCCCCTTTTTTTGCAGTTTTAACCGGAGTCAAGCCGGTTTTCGGGTCGAAACTGAAGCGGTCTTATTTTCGTATACGATATAAGCACCTTCTCCTTCTCCTTTTCCTCCCCGCATGCTTCCCTGGCTCACCGAATCTTCTCTAGCCCGTTTCAACGACGTGCGCGACACCTCGCTGGCCAAGCTGGTCAAGGGCGACATGTTGTCGCTGATTCTCAAGGGGGTGCTGGTTCCCGGCCAGCGCATCAATGAGCCGGACGTGGCCGCCCGCCTGGGCGTCTCGCGCGTGCCGGTGCGCGAGGCGCTGCGTGAACTGGAAAGTTCCGGCCTGGTGGTCGCGCGCAAACATGCCGGCGTGTTTGTGCGCCAGCTCGATGCGCCTGAAATCCGTGACCTGTACCAGATGCGCGCCCTGCTCGACGGTTTTGCCGGCCGGCAGGCAGCGCAATTGCCCGCTGCAGGCAAAGCGGCACTGATTGAGGTGCTGGAGAACGCCGCCCAGACCATGAAGGACGCGGCGGGCCGGCATGACGTGCAGCGTTATTACAGCGAAAACCTGCGCTTCCACTGGGCCCTGATTGAAGCCGCCGGCAACCTGGCCGTGGCCGACAGCTACCGCGGCATCGTGCAGAAGCTGCACCTGTCGCGGCTGAAAAACCTGTCGCACGATTACGGCATGCAGGCGTCGATTGCCGAGCATCTGGAGATTGTCCAGGCCGTGCATGAAGGTGACCCGCAGCGCTGTGAAAGCCTGATGGCGCACCACGTGAGCGACGCCTTCCGCCGCCTGGTGGATGCGGCGCCGTCAGCCTGATTTTCCCTTCCTATAAAAACCACCCGGAGACAAAACATGCAACGACGTACCCTTCTTCAGGCAGCCCCGGCGCTGCTCGGCCTGCCCGGCCTCGCACGCGCGCAGACGGCCTACCCGTCCAAACCCATACGCTACATCGTGCCGGTGTCGGCCGGTGGCGGCAGCGACATGGTCGGCCGTACCGTCACGGAACGCTGGGGCCAGGAGCTCAAGCAGGGTTTCATCGTCGACAACCAGGGCGGCGGCGGCGGTGTGATCGCCTGTCAGGCCACCGCGCGCGCCGCGCCCGACGGCTACAACCTGCTGCAGGGTTACGTGGCGACCCACGGCACCAGCCCGGCCACCCGCAAGCTGCCCTACGATGCCATCAAGGATTTCACGCCGGTCGGCATGATTGGCGGCACCCCGAATGTGCTGGTGGTGAACGCCGCGCTGCCGGTGACCAGCGTCAGGGAATTCATCGAGTACGTCAAAAAGAACCCGGGCAAGGTCAGCTACGGCTCTGCCGGCCAGGGCTCGCTCACCCACCTGACCATGGAGTTGTTCAAGCAGCAGATCAACTCCTTCATGGTGCACATTCCCTACCGCGGCGTGGCGCCGGCCTTCACCGACCTGATCGGCGGGCAGACCCAGGCCATGTTCCCCGGCCTGGCCGCCGCCGTGCCGCACATCCGCTCCGGCCGAGTGCGGCCACTGGCCGTGACCGGCCTGCAGCGCCACCCCCAGTTCAAGGACCTGCCGACGCTGGACGAATCCGGCTTCAAGGGTTTTGATGCCCAGCAGTGGTACGGCGTGGTCGGCCCGGCCGGCATGCCGGCGCCCATCGTCAAACAGCTCAACGACACCCTGGCCACGGTGCTGCGCGCACCGGACATGCGCGAAAAACTGTCGGTGGAGGCGATTGAGCCGCAGGTCATGACGCCGGAGCAGTTCGGCAGTTTCATCAAGGCCGACATCGCCCGCTGGACCCAGCTGGCGCGCGCCCGCGGCATCCAGCTCGACAGCTGAATTATGAGTCAAACAGGCCTCTAGCCCCCGTCCCACGGGCGTGAGCAGCTCCTTTTTTAATAGCGTTTTTCAACCCCTGGCAGATT
>CBFGNA010000102.1:0-7606 GCA_965650045.1 uncultured Polaromonas sp. | reverse complement strand
AACACCCTGAGCAAGACATTCGGCAATGGGCGCAAGGCCCTGCAACATATCGCCCTGAGCATCGCAACCGGGGAAATGGTGGCCTTGATCGGGGCTTCCGGCTCCGGAAAATCGACCTTGCTGAGGCACATGGCGGGGCTGATGGCCGGCGATGCGGCGGGGCAGGGCTCCATTGTGATCCATGGCCGCACCGTGCAAAGCAACGGAAAGATCGCGGCCAACATCCGCTCCGTGCGTTCCGGCATCGGCTTTGTGTTCCAGCAGTTCAACCTGGTGGGTCGCCTGCCGGTGCTGGTCAATGTGCTGGCCGGCACCCTTCACCGCGTGCCCCTGTGGCGCAGCCTGATCCGCTGGTTCACACCGGAGGAAAAAGCCCGGGGCATTGAAGCCCTGCGCCGCGTCGGGATTGCCGAATGTTGCGCGCAACGTGCGTCCACCCTGTCGGGCGGCCAGCAACAGCGCGCGGCCATTGCGCGCGCCATGGTGCAGGGCGCCAAAGTGGTGCTGGCCGACGAACCGATTGCCTCGCTGGACCCCGAGTCTTCGCGCAAGGTCATGGACATCCTGGCACGCATCAACCGTGAAGACCGCTGCACCGTGGTGGTGTCGCTGCACCAGGTCAATGTGGCCATCAAGTATTGCCCCCGAACCATCGCCCTGCACCAGGGCAAGGTGGTGTACGACGGCCCGTCGGTGGGCCTGACGCCAGCGGTGCTGCGTGAGCTCTATGGCGCTGAAGCCGACGACATCCTGTCCCTGGGCGTTGCCATTTCCATCCTGGAAGACAATGGCAAACCCGTTCCCCACCTGGCCTGGCCCACGCCGATGGCGCAGGCCGCCTGATCCCCTTTTTTTACCCACTTTTTCAAGGAAGCACCATGATCAAAAAATTGCTGACCGGACTGGCTGCCACGACGCTGATCGCGCTGGCCCCCGCCCATGCGCAGGACCTCAAGGAAATCAACTTCGGCATTATTTCGACCGAGTCCTCGCAGAACCTGAGGACCGACTGGCAACCCCTGCTCGAAGATATGGCCAAAAAGACCGGCTACAAAGTCAATGCCTTTTTCGCACCCGACTACGCCGGCATCATTGAAGGCATGCGCTTCAACAAGGTCCATGTGGCCTGGTACGGCAACAAGTCGGCGATGGAAGCGGTGGACCGCGCCGGCGGCGAAATATTTGCCCAGATGGTTAACGCCGACGGGTCGCTGGGCTACTACTCCCACCTGATCGTGCACAAGGACAGTCCCCTGAAGAGCCTGGACGACGTGCTCAAGAACGCGAAAAACCTTTCTTTCGGCAATGGGGACCCCAACTCCACCTCGGGCTTCCTGGTGCCCAGCTATTACGTTTTCGCGAAAAACAAGATTGATGCCAAAACTGCTTTCAGGGTGTCACGCAGCGCCAACCATGAGAGCAACGCCCTTGCGGTCGCCAACAAGCAGGTCGATGTGGCCACCAACAACAGCGAAAACCTCGACAAGGTCAAGGACAAGCTTCCCGAGAAATTCAAGGACATCCGCGTGATCTGGACCTCGCCGCTGATACCGCTGGATCCGCTGGTCATGCGCAAGGATTTGCCGGAGGCGACCAAGCAGAAACTCAAGGACTTCTTTTACAGCTACGGTCAGGGCGGCCAGCAGGAAAAAGACGTGCTGATGAAAATCTCCAAGCTCTCGGCCTTCAAGCCTTCCACCAATGCGCAGCTGATTCCTATCCGCCAGCTGGAGCTGTTCAAGGAGCGCAACAAGTTCGAGGCTGACGCCAACCTGCCTGGCGCCGAAAAGCAGGCCAAGGTGGCCGAGATCGACCGCAAGCTCGCCGAACTGACCAAGAACTGAGCCCGCCCGTGAACACCACTGCACGCCTGCCGGTGCCGCTGCCGGCTGCGCTGCCGCACATGCCGCGCACCAGCCTGCCGGGCCTGATGGCCTGGGGTGTGCTGCTGGCCTTGCTGGCCCTGTCCTGGAAGGGTGCCGACATGCGCCCACTGGACCTGATGCGCGACTCCGGCAACATGGTCGAATATGTCGCCAGTTTTTTTCCGCCCAACTTCACGGATTGGCGCAACTACCTGCGTGAAATGGTCGTCACCGTGCAGATCGCACTGTGGGGCACGGCGCTGGCCGTGGTCTGCGCCGTGCCGCTGGCGCTGCTGTCGTCAGCCAATATCGCGCCGGTCTGGGTGCGCCAGCCGGTGCGCCGCTTGATGGACGCAGCACGTGCCATCAACGAGATGGTGTTTGCCATGCTGTTCATCGTGGCGGTGGGGCTGGGACCGTTTGCCGGCGTGCTGGCGCTCTGGGTCCACACCACCGGCATCCTGGCCAAGCTGTTTTCGGAGGCGGTGGAGTCGATTGATCCACAACCGGTCGAGGGCATACGCGCCACCGGCGCCAATGCGCTGGAAGAAATCCTGTATGGCGTGATTCCCCAGGTGTTGCCCCTGTGGATCTCCTACACGCTGTACCGCTTCGAGTCGAACGTGCGCTCGGCCTCGGTCGTTGGCATGGTGGGCGCTGGCGGTATCGGCATGGTGCTGTGGGAGATCATCCGCAGCTTCCAGTACGCCGAAACCTGTGCGGTGATGATCATCATCGTGGTCACCGTCAGTGTGATCGACCTCGTTTCGGCGCGTATCCGCAAGGCACTTGTGTAGGATTTACCGGAAATGCTTGACCTGGAAGACATCACGGAACTGTTCCACGCGAAGGGGGCGGTTCAATACGGCGCCGAAGCTGTCACCCAACAGCAGCACGCCCTGCAGTGCGCCTACCTGGCCGAGCAGGCAGGTGCAAGGCCGGAACTGATCGCTGCGGCCCTGCTGCATGACCTGGGGCATCTGGTCGCCCCCCGGCAGCCAGATTCCGCCGCCGGTGCGGACGATCTGCACCAGTTCATGGCTCTGCCGTTTTTGCGCGGTGTTTTTCCCGAGGCTGTGCTGGCGCCCATCCGTTTGCATGTGGATGCCAAGCGTTATTTGTGCCGGACCGACGCCGACTACTGGGCAGCGCTGTCCCCCGCATCGAAACGCAGCCTGGTGTTGCAGGGCGGCCCCTTCTCGGCTGAAGAGGCCGCGGTTTTCATCGCCCAGGCGTTTGCAAGCGACGCGGTGGCCTTGCGTCGCTGGGACGACAGTGCCAAAGACCCTCAGGCGTCAACGCCCGACTGGGCGCACTACGCCAGGGTTCTTGCAGGCGTCAGCTGCCTCACACCAGCCAGGTAATCGGCAAGTTGGCGGCCGGCCTGGGCCAGCTCTGCGTCATTGACGATCACACGGTCGGCCCGAAGAGCGTCGAACCGGCTGTTGCGTGACAGGCGCAGGGCAATGGACTCGGCGCTGTCCCGGTCGCGTTGTTTCAGGCGCGTGGCCAGCGCCGCGTCATCGGCACGGATTTGCACCACGCGCACGGCGGGCGACGGCGGCAAGGCGCTGACGTGCTCGCGTGACCCATTGACGACCACGAGGCATCCTGCCCTGACCGCAGCTTCATGGTGCTGTGCGATGCCATAAGAAAATCCGTGTGCCTGCCAGTGCCAGCGCAGACCACCTCCCTGCAGCAGTTCACCGAAAGCCGCCTCGGTCAGCGGATCGTGATCGGAGCCGGCATGCGCCGGGCGCGTGACGAAACGCCGTGTGAACACGATGTCGGCGCGGTCTGCGAGCACCTGCCTCGCATACGCGATCACGCTGTCCTTGCCCGATCCGGAGGGGCCGCAGACAAATACCCAGGCGCCACTCATGCCGACAGCCGCAGATCGATGACGCGCTGGAACGGCTCGCCTGGCGCTTGTTCGACAAACAGGCAAAGCCGGTCCAGCAACAACGGGGCCTGGGCGTTCAGCCTGAGCGGCTGGTCAGCCAGGGCCTGGCACACGCGCTGTGCCGTGGCGCTGTTGACCGGGCCGGTCAGGGTCATGTGAAAGCGAAAACGCTCCAGCACGTGGGGATAGCCATGCAGGGCCAGCAGTTCGGATTCGCGCGCATCGAGACCCGCGCTGCGGCGCCGCGCCAGATCAGCGGCGCTCAGCGGCGCACGCAGGTCGTCCAGCTCCGTCACGCAGGTGGCGGCCAGGGTTTGCAAATCCGCGGGCGCCGCCTCCGGAACCAGCGCCACAAAGTTTCCCGGTGTGGCAAGCTGCAGGGGGCCCAGGGGCAGCGGCCTCAGGGTTTGTGCAAGCCGGCCCAGGCGCGCAACCAGATCGGATTCGGTGTGACCGGCCGACAGGTGGAAGGGTGCCTTAAGTGTGGCGTGGAAACCGTAACGGCGGGGCTCCACCGTGATCTGTTCAATTTCCTCCGCGCCGATGTCCTGGAGGACAGGCCGCGGCAGGGCTGCGTTGTCGTGTTCATCCCGGCCCAGCCAGTGCGCGCCGAATGTCCACCACGGCGAATGTTTGGCCGGCGCGAAATAAACGGCGTAACGCGCGCTCATGCAGTTTCTCCCGCGCCCTGTCCGGCAGTGATGACCAGTTGCACCCGGTCACCGCAAAAAACCGTTTCACCGTACTTGATGGGCCGGCCGTCCATGTCCACATCAAGGCACTCGACGCACAGCACCGGGCGGCTGGTGGCCTGTTTGAGCAGGCGCGCGGTTTCATCCGACGGCATTTGCGTGGTGACCCGGCTTTGCGCGCGCAAGTAATCGACCACACCGAAATGGCGCAGGATGTCGGTGGTGCAGGTGCCGCCCTCCAGCATTTCCAGCAGGCCCGCAAACCGGGCGGCCGGGTAATACGCGGTAGCCAGCGCAATCGGCTGGTCGTTGGCTTCGTCCAGCATCTCCACCATCAGCACTTTTTCATTTTTTCCCAGCTTGAGTTCTTCGGCGGCGCGTTCGGGCGCGGTGATTTCGCGGGCGGTCAGCAGTTGTTTGCTTGGCAACAGTCCCTGCCGCTGCAGGTTTTCGCTGAAGCGCGTACGGCGAGACAACACGTAGTCGAGCAGTTCGTGCTGCACAAAGGTGCCTCGTCCCGGCTCGATACGCACCAGCCCGTCGAGCTGCAGCGCTGCCACCGCCTGGCGCAGGGTGTGGCGGTTCACGCCGAAACGCTGCGACAGCTCGCTCTCGCTGGGCAGGCGGCCGCTGGCCGTGAAAGCCCGGTTGCGAATTTCGGTGCCCAGGGTATCGGCAATCTGCTTCCACACGGCCACGCCGCTGCGCCTGCCGGGAGCGCTGGAAAAAGTGCGTTCGCTTGTCATCATTTGGTCATGTTGTCCGGTTGAACTAGCTGCTTCTTGCATCCGATGTGCAGTTCTTTTGCACTGTCTTCAACTCTAGTGACTGATTTAGACATCTGTATGACAAACCAGGCGATTGATGAAAACCAGGCCGCCCGCCAGCGCTGGCTGGGCGTGCTGGCACGCGCCGGGCAGGCCGAGCTGGAGCAGGCCCTCAAGGGAATGGCCGACTTGCCTCCCATCGAACATGTCCGTCCGCCCGAGCCAGGCATGGTCATGCTGCGCGGCCGGGTGGGGGGCACCGGCGATGCCTTCAATCTCGGCGAGGCCACCGTCACGCGTTGTGCGCTGCGGGTTGGCACTGGCGCACTGGGCGTCGGCTACACGCTGGGGCGCAACCGCCGCAAGGCCGAACTGGTGGCCGTGTTTGACGCGCTGCTGCAGGACCCGGCGCGCCGGTCGCATCTGATGCGCGAACTGATCGAGCCGATCCGGCAAGGGCAGGCAGCCCGGCGCGAGGCCACGAGCCGCTCAGCCGCCGCGTCCAAAGTCGAATTTTTTACTTTCGTCCGGGGTGAGGCATGAATCCGCACACGCTGAGTCCAGGTCTGGGTGATCCGGTGCACGAGGCCCAGGCGGCCTTTCGCGGGGTGCTGGACGCGCTCTCCCGGCCCGGGCAGCGCGTGGTCATCGGCCGGCCGATCCAGGGCCTGGGATTGGGGGCGGCGATGGGGCACCTGTTGCTGGCCTTGACCGATGACGACACACGGGTCTGGTGGCAACAACCCGGCGAGGCCGCGGACTGGCTGCGTTTTCATACGGGCGCGAGCGTGGCGGTGGCGCCGGGGGATGCGGCTTTTGCGGTGATCGGCGAGATGGGCACCATGCCCGCGCTGGATGCTTTTGCTGCCGGTTCGGTGGAATCGCCGGAGCATGCGGCCACCTTGTTGATCGAGCTTCCATCGCTCTGCGAGGGCCCGGCGGTGGAGTGGCACGGCCCGGGCATCCGCAACAAACAGACGGTCTGCCTCGCCGGCCTGCCGGCCTCTTTCTGGACCCAGTGGCAGGCCAACCATGCGGCCTTCCCGCAGGGTGTGGACATTGTTTTCACCTGCGCGGATGCCGTGCTGGGTTTGCCGCGCACCACCCGTGTGCGGCGCCTGGAGGGCGTTGCATGAACCCCCGCGCTCACATTTGTTCACTGCCCCCCGAGGGGGCGCAAGCCGCCCTTGAGGCGGCTCGGCAGGAGGCCTGACCATGTACGTTGCAGTCAAGGGCGGCACCGCCGCCATCGAAGCCTCCTGGCGCCTGCTGGCAGCGCAGCGCCGCGGTGACACCGCGGTGCCGGAGCTGTCGGTGGCGCAGATTCGCCAGCAGTTGCCGCTGGCGGTGGATCGCGTGATGTCGGAAGGATCGCTGTATGACCCGGAGCTGGCCGCGCTGGCGATCAAGCAGGCCGGCGGCGACCTGATCGAGGCGATTTTTTTACTGCGCGCCTACCGCACCACGCTGCCGCGATTTGCTTACAGCCTGCCGGTGGATACCGCGCGCATGCAGCTGACCCGGCGCGTTTCGGCGACTTTCAAGGACGTTCCCGGCGGCCAGGTGCTGGGCGCCACCTATGACTACACCCAGCGACTGCTGGACTTTTCGCTTCTGGCTGAAGGCGGGGATGAAGGCACGCAGGCAGCACCGCCAGCGACGGACGGGGCGGCGCAGCCCTTGCCCGAACACATGCCGCGTATCAATGCGCTGATGGCGCGCGAGGGCCTGATGGAAGTTCCGCAGCCCGGCGCCCAGGAGCCACCCGGCGACCTGACGCGTGATCCGCTGATGTTCCCGGCAGAGCGCCCGCTGCGGCTGCAGGCGCTGGCGCGGGGCGACGAGGGCTGGCTGCTGGCGCTTGGTTATTCCACCCAGCGTGGTTATGCCAACAGCCATCCGTTTGCCGGCGAAATCCGGCGCGGCAGCGTCGCGGTGGAGATCCAGGCCGACGAGCTCGGGTTTGCCATCGACATCGGTGACATCGAGCTGACCGAGTGCCAGATGATCAACCAGTTCGCCGGCAACCGTGAACACCCGCCCCAGTTCACCCAGGGCTATGGCCTGGCTTTCGGTGGCGCCGAACGCAAAAGCATGGCCATGGCGCTGGTGGACAGGTCCCTGCGCGCACGCGAACTCGGCGAAGGGGTGACTTCACCGGCGCAGGATGAAGAGTTCGTTCTTTCGCACGCAGACAGCCTGGAGGCCTCCGGCTTTGTGCAGCATCTGAAGCTGCCGCACTACGTGGATTTCCAGTCGGAACTTGAACTGGTGCGCAAGCTGCGCGCCGCCCATGCACAGGACCAGACCAGCCCCGGAGAGGTTGCCCCTGGTTCCAGTGCATCCCGGGCCCAGGAGGCCGCATGATGGACAACAACT
>CBFGNA010000101.1:0-7635 GCA_965650045.1 uncultured Polaromonas sp. | reverse complement strand
GGCGCAAACCCGGGTGCTGCACCCAGCTGAGGCGCCGGGAGGTTTGCAGTGCCGTTTCGCCGGCCGCCGCCACGGCCAGCGGCTGCCCCAGCGTGGGGGCCACCACGCCCTGCACCTCAGGCATGGCGGGCGGCTGCTGCGCACAGCCTGCCAGCAATGCGATCAAGGCAGCAGTGGCTGTTGCCCGTTTGACGAAAATGGTCGCTTGAGACATCAGGCTTCTCCCTGGGGCGAATGCGGGGGCAGGGCGGCGGGCGCGGTGGCGTCCTTGCCCAGCTGTTTGCGCATGACCCAGCGGCGCACCAGCAAGAAGAACACCGGCACAAAAAACAGGCCCAGCGAGGTGGACAGCACGGTGCCGCCCAGCACGGCCGTGCCAATGGCCTGTCGGCTGGCCGCCCCGGGCCCGGTGCCCAGCGCCAGCGGCAGCACCCCGAAGCCGAAGGCCAGCGAGGTCATCAGGATGGGGCGCAGCCGCCGGCGCACCGCCTCCAGCGTGGCGTCGAACACGCTTTTGCCCTGCTCCATCAGTTGCACCGCAAACTCCACGATCAGGATGGCGTTTTTGGACGCCAGGCCAACCGTGGTGAGCAAGCCCACCTGGAAGTAAACGTCGTTGGACATGCCGCGGAAATAGGTGGCCAGCAAGGCGCCGACCACACCCAGCGGCACGGCCAGGATGACCGAGAAGGGCACGCTCCAGCTTTCGTAGAGGGCGGCCAGGCACAAAAAGACGAACAGCACCGAGATGGCGTACAGCAGGGGCGCCTGCGCGCCGGATTGCCGTTCCTGCAGCGAGGCCCCGGTCCATTCGTAGCCGATCCCCACGGGCATTTCACGCATGACTTCCTCCACGGCCCGCATCGCATCGCCGGAGCTCACGCCGGGGGCCGTGTTGGCGATCATCTCCATGGCGGGCGAGCCGTTGTAGCGCAAGAGCTGCGGTGCGCTGCTGGTCCAGGTGTTGGAGGTGAAGGCCGCCAGCGGCACCATGTCGCCCTTGTTGTTGCGCACGGTCCATTGCCCGATGTCGCCAGGCAGCATGCGAAACGGCGCATCGCCTTGCACATACACGCGTTTGACGCGGCCGTTGTGCACGAAGTCGTTCACGTAGGAGCCGCCCAGCGCGCTGGACAACACGCCGTTGATGTCGTTGGTGGCCACGCCCAGCGCAGCCGCCTTGCGGTCATCGATCACCACCTTGAGTTCCGAGGTTGCATCGAAATCGGTGGTGCGCATGTTGGCCAGCTCGGGCCGCTGGTTGGCCAGTTCGATGACGCGGTCCTTGGCGTTCTTCAGGGCCTCATGCCCCAGACCGTTGATGTCCTTGAGCATGAAGTTCACGCCCGCGTCTGAGCCGAGACCCCGGACCGCCGGCGGCATCGACACGAAGATGCGGGCCGTGCGGATGCGCGCGAGATCGCGCGTGGCCTTGTTCGCAATCGCCTCGGCCGTCTGGTCGGCATTCGGGCGGTCGTCCCAGGGTTTGAGGCGCACATAGACATTGCCCGAACTCTGGTTGCCGCTGTTGCCCGCCACGGAAAAAGCCCGCAGCACATCGGGCTGGGCCATGAAATAACGCGTGATGTCCTGCAGGACCACCTCCAGCTGGGCGTCGGATGATCCCGCCGGCAGGGTCACGCTGGCCGAAATAAAGCCCTGGTCTTCAATCGGCAGGAAGGAGGTGGGCAGCTTCTGGAACAGCAGCACCACACCGCCGATGAGCAGCAGGAACACCAGCATCACGCGTTTGCCGCGCAGCAGCAGCTGGCGCACCACGCCCTGGTAACGCGCGGAGTTGCGGTCGAAGCTGCCGTTGAACCACCGGAAGAAGCGGTCGAGCCGACCCATGAAACCCTTGCGTGCGGGGGCGCCCTCATGCAGGTGTTCGGTGGGTTTGAGGATGGTGGCGCACAGGGCCGGTGTGAGCGTGAGCGCCACCAGCACCGAAAACGCCATCGCCGAGACGATGGCAATCGAGAACTGGCGGTAGATCACGCCGACCGATCCGGAGAAAAACGCCATGGGGATGAACACCGCCGAGAGCGTGAGGCCGATGCCGACCAGCGCC
The DNA here is from genome assembly GCA_965650045.1 of uncultured Polaromonas sp. GTDB lineage: Bacteria > Pseudomonadota > Gammaproteobacteria > Burkholderiales > Burkholderiaceae_C > Polaromonas. The sequence continues at coordinate 5,564 of CBFGNA010000101.1, read as the reverse complement.
GGCGTGATCTCGGCCATGGACTTGATGGTGGCCTCCTTGGCGGGCAGGCCTTCCTGGTGCATCACCCGCTCCACGTTCTCGACGACCACGATGGCGTCGTCCACCAGCAGGCCGATGGCCAGCACCATGGCGAACATGGTCAGCATGTTGATGGAGTAACCCAGCACCGACAACACGCCGAAGGTGCCCAGCAGCACCACCGGCACGGCGATGGCGGGAATCAGGGTGGCGCGCAGGTTCTGCAGGAAGATGAACATCACGATCACCACCAGCAGCATGGCTTCTGCCAGCGTGATGGCCACCTCCTTGATGGACGCCCGCACATACGGCGTGCTGTCCGAGCTGATGACGCCGGTGATGCCGTCGGGGAAGAAGGGCGCCAGCTCGGCCATCTTGGCGTTGACGGCCGTGGCCACCGCCATGGCATTGGCGCCGTCGGCCAGCACCACACCCAGGCCGGCACCCGGCTGGTTGTTCAGGCGGGACTTCACCGTCAGGTTGTCGGCATCCAGTTGCACGCGGGCCACGTCGCCCATCGTGACCACCGATCCATCGGCCGCAGACTTGAGCACGATGCCGCGGAATTCCTCGGGCGTTTTGAGCTTGGTGCGCGCCGTGACGGTGGCGTTGAGCATCTGGCCGGGCAGCGCAGGCAGCGCACCCAGCTGGCCGGCGGACACCTGGGCATTCTGCGAGTTCAGGGCGGCGATGATGTCCGACGGCATCAGCGCGAACTGCTCCAGCTTGCCGGGGTCCATCCAGATGCGCATGGCGTAGCTGGTGCCGAACACGTTCACGTCGCCGACACCGTCGATGCGCGAGATCACGTCGATCACGTTGCTGGTGATGTAGTCGCCAATGGCCACCTGCGTGACCGACGGGTCGGGCGAGGTGAAGACATAGGTCATCAGGTTGTCCTGGCCGCCCTTGTTGACAAACACGCCGCGGCTTTTGACGGCCTCGGGCAGGCGGTTCATCGCGGTCTGCAGCTTGTTTTGCACCTGCACCTGGGCGACGTCGATGTCCGTGCCCGGCGCGAATGTCAGTTGCGTGCGCGAGCGGCCGGCCGAGTCGCTGGTCGAGCTCATGTAGAGCACGTTGTCGATGCCCTTGAGTTGCTGCTCGATCACCTGCGTGACGGAGTCGGCCACGGTTTCCGCCGATGCGCCCGTGTAAGTGGCATTGAGGGACACGCGCGGCGGTGCGATGTCGGGGTACTGCTCCAGCGGCAGCGTGAAAATCGACATCGCCCCCGCCAGCATGATGACGATGGACAACACCCAGGCGAAGACAGGACGGAGGATGAAAAAATGGGCCATGGTGTTGCGTAGGGGTTAGGACCTGTTCACAGACCCTGGGTGTGCTCGAAAAAATCCAGAATCACCGGACGCGTGCCTGTCGGCTGCAGCGCTCAGGGCTTGGGTGCTGCCGGGGTGGCCGGGGGGGCCGGGGCCTGTCCCGACGGCGCTTTGGGTTGAGCCTCAACCACGCGGCTGCCCTCCAGCCGCATCGCCACCGGCGTCACGGTCTGGCCCACCCGGGCTTTCTGGAAGCCGTCCACCATCACCCGGTCTCCGGCTTTCAGGCCTTCGAGCACCAGCCACTGGGCACCGAGTGCCTGGCCGAGACGGATCGGGCGTTTTTCAATCTTGTTGTCGGCATTGATCACTTGCACGCTGGGGTTGCCTGCAGGATCCCGCTGAAGCGCCTGCTGCGGCAGCACGATGGCCTTGCCGGATTCCCCGGTGGCCAGCCGGGCCCGCACGTACATGCCGGGCATCAGCAACTGCTCGGGGTTGGGGAACACCGCCCGCAGGGTGATGGCGCCGGTGCTCTGGCTGACGGTGCTGCCGGTGAACTGGAGCTTGCCCGCATGCGGATAGGCACTGCCGTCCGCCAGGGTCAGGCGCACCGGGGCGCCGCCAGGGTCAACCTTGCCGAAGCTGCCTGCCTGCCACTGGCGCCGCAGCTCCAGCAGTTCGGAGCTCGACTGGGTGATGTCAACAAGCATGGGGTCCAGCTGGCTGATGGTGGTCAGCGCCTGGGTCTGGTTGGCCGTGACCAGCGAGCCGGGCAGCACCGCCGACAGATCAATCTGCCCACTGATGGGCGCCACGATGCGGCTGTACTGAAGGTTGATCTGGGCGTTGTCCAGCGCCGCCTGTGCCACGGCGACATCCGCAGCCGACTGGGCCACCTGCGCCTGGCTTTCGTCAAACACCTGGCGGCTGATGGCGTCGATCTTCACCAGCTCGGCGTTGCGCGTGGCGTTGGTGCGGGCGGTTTGCGCAGAGGCACGGGCCTTGGCCAGCGCGGCCTCGGCGCTCTTGACGGCGGCCTCCAGTGTGCGCGAGTCGATCTGGTAAAGCGGCTGGCCCGCCTTGACCGTCGCCCCTTCGGTGAACAGCCGTTTTTGCAGGATGCCGGACACCTGGGGACGCACTTCGGCGCTTTGGGAGGCCCGGGTGCGGCCTGGCAGTTCGGTGTTCAGTCCCTGGGTTTGCAGCACCACCGTCAGGAACCCGACCGGGGGCGCGGCGCGGGCAGCGGTGGGTGCTTTTTTCTCACCGCAGGCGGCCAGCCCGAGAGCGGCCACCGCCACCGCCAGCCAGGTCCAGCGCCAGGGGGACGCTTGCCTGATGCCGGGCGGAAGGCCGCCGTATCGTGTGTGTTGATCGGAGGGGAGGTGCGCAGCAGAAGGCGCAACAGAAAAAACGGGCTTCAAGGGCATGGCAATCGGCACGGGGGCTGAAGGGCGCAAGGCACGGCGCCGGTCGAAGGAGGGCGGATCGGCCCTGAAAAAATGCATTTTGCGCAGCCAATATGTCCAGAATGTAAACCGGCTGAAAGCCCCTTGAAGCCCCTTGAAGCCGCTTAAAGCCGCCAAGGACCCACAAGGCCGTGATCGCCGGCCTTGCCTGGCCGGCATTTGCGCTGTCTGGTGCGCTTTCCGGTGTCACAAAATGAGGTCCTGATCCGTCTGGTGTGTATCGACCGCTATCCTCAGACTCACCATGAAACCCGCCGTGCCCTCTGCTGCTGCCCCCGACGATGTATTTGCTGCGTTGCGGCCGCGCTTGTTCTCCATCGCCTACCGCATGCTGGGCACGCGGGCCGATGCAGAGGATGTCCTGCAGGACGCCTGGCTGCGCTGGGACAAGGCCGACAAAGCCGCACTCCAGTCGGCCGAGGCCTGGCTGGTGACGGTGGTGACGCGGCTGGCCATCGACCGGCTGCGTGCTGCCAAGGCCGAGCGCGAGGCCTATGTCGGCTGGTGGCTGCCGGAGCCGCTGGTCGAGGTGGACGGCCACACCCCCGAGGTGGCGGCGGAACGGGCCGATGACCTGTCGATGGCTTTCATGCTGGTGCTGGAGCGCCTGTCGCCCGACGAACGCGCGGCCTTTTTGCTGCGCCAGGTGTTTGACCACGATTACGCTGAAGTGGCATCGCTGCTGGGCAAGAGCGAGGCGGCCTGCCGGCAACTGGTGCATCGCGCAGCGGAACGCGTGAAGCAGGAGCGGCCGCGTTTTGAGGTGCCGAAGGAAGCGCACCGCCGCCTGCTCGCGCAGTTTGTGCAGGCGGCGCGCAGCGGCCAGCGCGCCGACATGCAGGCCCTGCTGGCCGAGGATGTGCAACTGGTGGGCGATGGCGGCGGCAAGGTGCAGTCGTTCTCCAGGATATTGCAGGGCGCCTATCGCATTGCGAACCTGTACTGGGCGCTGTGGCGGCGGCTGCCGGCGCAGGTGGTGTACCGCATGGCGACTGTCAATGGCGAGCCGGGCGTGTTGCGTTATGTCGATGGGCAACTGGAGTCGGCCCAGGCGTTTGTGACCGACGGTGAGCGCATCGTGGCGATTTATGTGGTGCGCAACCCGGACAAACTGGCCGGCATCGCGCTGCTGGCCTGATTTCAGATCGCGCGTGTCACAAACCGGGCGGCCGGCCCGTCTTGTTGTCATGAGGGCCGCATGGTGCGGCCTTCTGAACAAACCAAGAGGCCCTGCCATGACACACGCGATCCGTCTTCCTTACTTTCAACTCGCCCCCAAGGCTTTTCAGCAGCTCTACAACCTGTCGGGCGCCATTCGCAAGGACCTGCTGGGCGCGCGCCTGGTGGACTTGTTGTTCCTGCGGGTGTCGCAGATCAACGGCTGCGCCTACTGCATCGACATGCACTGGCGCGACCTGATCCGCCTGGAAGTTGACCCGCGCCATTTGAATGCGGTGGCGGGCTGGCGTGAGGCGCCGTTTTTCACCGAGCGTGAACGGGCGGCCTTGCGCTGGGCCGAAATCGTGACGGCGATTCCCCATGCCGACGCCAGCGATGAGGAGTTTGCGGCCTTGCAGGCGCAGTTCAGTGACGAGGAAATCGCCGACCTGAGCTTTGCATTGCCGCCATCAATGCGTGGAATCTCCTGAATGTGAGCCTGCGCAATCCGGTGCCGGAAAAGCCCTGAGGCTGAGCACCAAGCTTGCTTTGAAATGCATATTAAAATAGGCAAAAATGTAAATGCACAATTAGATAGTCAATTTAACTTGACAGCGGATTGAAAAATACACAATATATAGTGCATAAGTGAAAATTGACTATCGAGTTGTGCATGACGACACTTGCTGACATTGGCTTTTTGCTGCGCCAGACCCGCAAGGCCCAGGGTTTGAGCGCCTCTGCGCTGGCCGCGCGCGCGGGCATCTCCCGCAACACGCTGGGCGCGCTGGAAGCCGGGCGCGGCAATGTCGAACTCAACACCCTGCTGGCTCTGCTGGACAGCCTGAAGCTGGATCTGCAGTTGGTGCCGCTGCAGGTGGCAGACCTCACACGGGTGGGCTCCGACACCCGCACCACCGGCTTGCAGGATGAAGTCAGCCGGCTGATGCCCGCCGCACGTGTGCTGCATGCGCCCGCGCCGCCCCAAGGCCGCTCATGAGTGTGGTCCGGTCGCTGCGCATCCGCCGGGGCACCACGCCCGTCGGTTCGCTGTTCGGCCTGGATGACGGCCGGGTTTATTTCCGCTTTGACGATGCCTATGCGAAGGATCCGGCGCGGCCGGTGTTGTCGCAGCTGTATGTGGTGGCGCCGCTGCCGGGACGCGATGCGCAGACGGCGGCACAGGCGGTGGCCTCCGCGGAAGCCGCCACGGTGGCCCAGTTGCTCGACCCGGGCCTGGACGTCAACCGCGGCGACGGCCAGTTCGGCCTGCCGCCGTTTTTCCAGAACCTGTTGCCGGAAGGGCCGCTGCGCAAGCAACTCATCGGCGATCTCGGGCTGAACGTCAACGATGAACTGAGCCTGCTGGCGGCCTGCGGCGGCGATTTGCCGGGCGATGTCTGGGCCGGGGCCGAAATCCTGGACGACGCTGCGCTGGGCCGTCTCATCGGCCAGAGCCGCGACAGCTACGAGATGAGTTCCGGACAGGTGCCAACACCGCAGCAAACGTCGATTTCGGGCATGCAGCCCAAGGTGGCGCTGGTGCTCGACGGCCCGGGCCGCTACGTGATGCGTTCGCGCGAGAGGTCAGGCCGGCACTTCATCGGCAAGTTGCCGACCACCGAGTTCGACCGGC
>CBFGNA010000100.1:0-7649 GCA_965650045.1 uncultured Polaromonas sp. | reverse complement strand
TCGCTGAGTTTGAGGGGAGACGCATCGGCACCAGAACAAAGGCGGCTCTTGCTGCGGCGAAGGCACGGGGCGTAGCCCTTGGCACTGCCGGACCTGGCAACCTGAAGTCGAACATTGATGCGCGAAAGCTCGCCGCCGATGACTTCGCCAGGCGACTATCCGGCCTGGTCGCAGGGTTCCGGTCACGATCGCTCAGTCAGAGGGCAATGGTGGTTGAGCTGAATGCTGCGGGCGTCCCGGCCCCCAAGGGCGGGCAGTGGCGGTTGAGTCAAATTCAACGCCTGCTGCTACGGGCGGGCGCGGTATGACCACACCTTGCACCCCCTATCCAGAACGGCTGTATTCGAAGCCCTTCGTGAGAAATTTTTTCTGGTATTTTTCCCACGCACTTCTTATACGACAGGTTGCTGGGGAGTAGTCCGCCAGATCATTGAGCGCAAATTTAATGCTGGTATAGGAGGGCAAAAACACGGGGACGCCGAATATGGGTTAACGGTCATAATCCGCGCACGCTGAAGGTGATTGGCGACAGCAATTAAAAATCGAGGGAAGAAACAATGGCTCTGAAATCGAATCTGGTGAATCTCGACGCGATGATCAAGCGGGAGGACTTCGCTGCAACGGACGTCGAGGCTGCAAGTTTTGAGACGGTCACGACAATCTCGCTACGAGACTTCACTCCTGGCGGCTTGCTCGGTCCAAGTCTTCGTAAACCAGACTTTCAGCGTGAGACGAACCATTGGGTTCCGGAGCAAGTCGTCTCACTTTTGGACTGTTTCGTGAATGGCGACCTGATCCCTTCAGTAATTCTTTGGCAGTCACCTACCTATTTGTTCGTAATCGATGGCGGCCACAGGCTTAGCGTGCTGCGCGCATGGGTTGAAGATGACTATGGCGATGGGCCGACATCGCAAGCATTTTTTGGGTATCAAATTTCGAGCGAACAGAGAAAGACAGCCATTCGAACGCGCGAGATGGTTGCTCAAAAAGTTGGGACTTGGGCGCACTACCAGGCTCGCAGCGCGGACCCAAATCTAGATGCTGCCGAACGCAAGCGCCTTATCGCTGTCATTTCTCGCGGTCTTCCTATTCAATGGGTCCGAGGCGATGCAGACAAAGCCGAAAGTTCTTTTTTCAAGATCAATACCAAAGGGACACCGCTTGACGACGTCGAGGAGTTACTTCTCCGCAGTCGTCGGAAACCTGTGCCAATTGCCGCGCGGGCAGTCATACGTGCAGGCAAGGGTCATAAATATTGGTCCGCATTTCCTGCACCCATAACTAAACAAATTGAATCGGCCGCGTCAAGTTTGCATTCATCGCTGTTTGATCCTGAAATCAACACGCCGATCAAAACGTTGGATCTTCCATTAGGCGGTCCCAAGGGGCTGCGCACGGCACTTCAGGTTCTTATCGAGGTCATCCTGATAGCGGTCCGAGATCAAAATGGGCTGCCGAAAGGAGTTGCTGACCTGGTCGATGATCCGGATGGAACGGAAACGTTGGATGTTCTGAATAAGACGCTTGGGCTAATTCGCCGCCTCACGGGCAATGACGGTGGTAGTTTGGGACTTCATCCGGCCGTGTATTTCTACGGGCCAACCGGTCGGCACTCCGGAGCGATGTTCATGGGAACAGTGACACTCATCGCTAGAAAACTCGCAAATAACGACAAAAATTTCTTTAAAAAATTCTCTACGATTCGGGCCAAGCTAGAGACAATTTTGGTCGATCATAAGGACCTGATCGCAACTATTCTTCAAAAGCTGGTTAGTGCAAGACGCATCGAGCGTTACGCCACGCTTTTAGACGAGACAATTTCCGCCCTGGCAAAAGGCGAAAGTGTGAGCGATAGTGATATCGTCAGGTTCGCGGGCCTGGATGGGAAAATCTTGACTGGAACTGGCATAGGTGCTCCGAAGCAATTTTCCGACGATGCCAAAAGTTTAGTGTTCATCCAATCGGCGCTTGCCAGCGCTGTTAAATGCCCGCTCTGTAATGGTTTTCTGGATACAGTCAAATCAGTCTCTTACGATCACATCCAGCGCGCGCAGCATGGGGGGGCAGCGGTCGCAGGGAATCTCCAGCTCACCCATCCCTACTGCAATCAGTCAGTGAAAAACTAGCGAGCGCCGAGAGTCTTACGAAAGCGTGCTACAAAAGACGCTCTTTTAACCGTGCTGTGGGAGCGGATGGTCGTGGGTTCGATCCCCGCCAGCCGCACCACCGCCTTTCTACACCGACACATCGCCTGAAGGCCACCATGAACGAGGCAGACGCTAACGTGCCGGTTTCCGGTCAGCTTGGTTTCGGCTTTGGCGATGGGGCGGATGAGCCGGCTCTTCCTGCCACAGGCAAACCTTCCCGCCCTCAAAAGAGCAGGGCATCTGTCTCCGCCGAACCTGCCGCTGCGCTGTTGCCGCAAGACATGGCGCGCCTGCTCGACAGCCATGCCGACTACCGTGTGCTGCGGCGCCTGCCGGTGGTCACGGAATTTGCGCACCAGCCCACCGGGCCGGTCACGCGGGTGCTGATCCTCGACACCGAAACCACCGGACTCGATGCCTCGCGCGACCGCATCATGGAGCTGGCCTTGTTGGCCGTCGATGTGGAAACCGCGACCGGCCTGCCGACCGGCCGCGTCGATGTCTACGACGGGCTGGAAGACCCCGGCATGCCGATACCCGCCGAGATCCAGGCGCTGACCGGCATCACCCACGAGATGGTGCGCGGCCAGCGCATTGACGAGCAGCGGGTGGCCGCCATGCTGGAGGGCGCCGGCCTGGTGCTGGCCCACAACGCCGGTTTTGACCGGCCTTTTGCCGAGGCCCGGCTGCCGCAATTTGCGCAGCTCCCCTGGGCCTGCTCCTTCGCCGACCTGGACTGGAAAAAGGAAGGACGCAGCTCGGCCAAGCTCACGCAGCTGGCGATGGAACTGGGCTGGTTTTACGATGCGCACCGCGCCGAAATGGATTGCCATGCCCTGCTGGCGGTGCTGGGCAACCCGCTGTCGTCGGGGCAGAACGGGCTGGCCTGTCTGCTGGCGGCAGCTGGCCAGGTGAGCTACCGGCTACAGGCGACCGCTGCGCCGTTCGAGGCCAAGGACCTGCTCAAGGCCAGGGGCTACCGCTGGGACGGGACCGGTCGGGTCTGGCACACCCGCCTGGCGGATGAAGCCGGCTTGCACGCCGAATGCAGCTGGCTCAAGGCCGAGGTGTATGCCAACCGTGCCGCGCAGCTACAGATTGAAGAACTGGATGCCGGCGTGCGTTATTCCTCACGTCCCGGCAAGCGCAGCGTGCGGGCGCTCTAGACGCCTTTGTCCGGGCTTCGCTGCCAGCTGATGCAGCGGTTGTTGGCCGGCATGGCGCGGTCTTCCAGCAGCACCAGGCCGGCGTTTTCGGCGAGTGCGTTCACCTTTTCAAAATCACGCAAGCCGCTGGCCGGGGTGCCTGCACGCAGCGAGGCGTCAAAACGCGCATTGCTGTCGCTGGTGAATTGCCCCTTGTAATTGAAGGGCCCGTAGACCGTGAGCAGGCCGCCCGACGGCATACGCCTGCCGAGTTCGACGAACAACTGCTGCACCTCAGGCCAGCCCATGATGTGCAGGGTGTTGGCGCTGAACACCGCGTCAAAAGCCAGCGTTGGCCAGGGGTGGCGCAGGTCGATTTCGACAGGCGGCGGCGTGTTGGGAAGACCAGAGTCGTCCAGCCAGAGCCGGATGCCCGGCAGCTTGTCGGCCATGTCGGAGGACTGCCAGCCCAGCCAGGGCAGGGCTTTCGCAAAATAGGCTGCGTGCTGGCCCGTACCACTGCCGATTTCCAGCACGGCGCGGCGGTCGGCGAAGCGTTCGCGCAGAACCTCCAGAATCGGTTCGCGGTTTCTGTCGGTGGCGGGGGCGTGGGGTTTGTCCATGCGCCTGATTGTCGTTGGCGGGAACTTGCGGCGCCAGGCCGGGGTCTCTGCAGAACACGGGGGAGCCATGTATAAAGGGTGCCAACCACCCCATGGCTTCCTGCCCGTGATTTGCAGCGCACCGTACAAGGACATCTCTCATGAAAACCTTCAAAACCCTGCTTCTGGCCGGTGCCGTGCTCTGGCTGGCCGGCTGTTCCGTTTTTCCGATCAGCTCGGTCAAGCCCGGCATGTCACGCGAAGACGTGGTGGCGACCATGGGCCCGCCGACGGCGGCCGTCAGCTTGAAGCAGGGCACGCGGCTGCAATACTCCGGCCAGCCGAGCGGGCAGTATGCCTTCATGGTGGACCTGGACGTTGCGGGTCGTGTGGCCAGCGTGCGGCAGGTGCTGACCGAAAAAGACTTTGAACGCATCGCCCCGGGGCAATGGACCCGGGACGACGTGCTGCGCGAATTTGGCCGGCCCGCGCGGGTCGAACGCGTGGGCTCCTGGAACGGCGACATCCTGACCTACCGCTGGTACGGTCTACAGGACATGTTTTACTGGGTATATCTCGACGGCAACCAGGTCGTGCAAAAGGCGCATGCCGGTGTGGAAGAGCGCCCCAGCATGGTGGTGGACACGCCCTGAGCCGGCCCCGGCACGCCCTCAGGTTTTCTTGAGCGCCAGCGCCGCTTCGTACAACTCGTTGCGCGGCGCGCCCGTGATGTCCGCGGCCAGCTTCACGGCGGTCTTGAGCGGCAACTCGGCCAGCAGCAGTTTCAGCACACGATCACTGTCGCCCGAAGCCGGTGTTTCTTCACCCGGGTGCAGCACCAGCGCGAACTCGCCGCGCGTGCGTTGGCTGCCTGCCGCCAGCCAGGCACTGAAGTCCTGCGCAGCGACGGTGGTGATTTCCTCGAACTGCTTGGTCAGCTCCCGGCCGACCGTGATCAGCCGTGACCCCAGGGGCGCCATCGCACGTGCCAGCGCCTCGATCCGGTGTGGCGCTTCAAGAATGATGACGGCGCGGCTGTCAGCCTGCAGGGCCAGCACGGCCTGTTCGCGCTCGGCAGCTTTGGACGGCAGGAAGCCGGCAAATACAAAGCCCGGCTCGCCGCTGATGCCGGCCACGCTCAGCGCGGCGGTCACGCTGCTCGCGCCCGGCAAGGGCAGGATGGTCAGCCCGGCGGCACGCACGGCCGCCACCAGCCGCGCGCCAGGGTCGCTGACCGCGGGTGTGCCGGCGTCGCTGACGTAGGCCACCCGCTCGCCGCGCTGCAGGCGATCAATTACGCCGCCGGCCGCTTGCGCCTCGTTGTGTTCGTGCACCGGCAGCAGCGGTTTGTCGATGCCGTACTGGCGCAGCATGGTCTGCGTGTGGCGCGTGTCCTCACAGGCAATGGCGTGCACCAGCTGCAGCACATGCAGCGCGCGCAGGCTGATGTCCGACAGGTTGCCGATGGGCGTGGCCACCACATACAGCGCGGCTTCGGGATAATGCTGCATGCCCGCCGCAGCGCGGGCGGCCGCGAGTGACAGGTCGAAGGAAGCGTTCAATGTGGTTTTCCAGAAAACAGGTTGCAAAGGCGCCGGCCGCCGCGGGCGGTCAGCCGGGCCAGATTACCACCAAGCGGCTTGGTGACGCCGCCGAATCGCTGGCGCGGGCTCATCTGGTGCGCGCCGGGTTGACGCTGGTTCAGGCCAATTACCGCACGCCGGGCCGCGGCGGCGGTGAGGTGGACCTGATCATGAACGCGCCCGACGGCACCCTGGTCTTCGTCGAAGTGCGGCAGCGCAAAAGCGGCTCGCACGGCGGCGCAGGCGCCAGCATCGGCCTGAGCAAGCAGCGGCGCATCATTTTTGCGGCGCGCCACTACCTGATGCGTTTTGCCACGCCGCCGCCCTGCCGCTTTGATGTCGTGCTGGTGCAGGGAACCAGCGAGACGCCAGGCGGCGTGAGCATCGAATGGCTGCAGGCGGCCTTCAGCGCAGATTGACGGCGATTTGCACGGGGCCGCTTGTGATCGGCCGGGGCGCCCCGATTTTGTAACCATGCATTGCGTGATGCGGCCCGCGGCCGTGCCAGCGTGATTTTGAAATAACCGACCCGGTATCATTGCCCCATGCTTGAACAACGCATCGAACAGCACTTCATCGACAGTGCCGACCTGAAATACCAGGCCGCCCAGACCCTCTCCAAGCCGATTGCTGCCGCGGTGCAGGCCATCCTGGCCAGCGTCACCAGCGGCGGCAAGGTTCTGGCCTGCGGCAACGGCGGCTCGGCGGCCGATGCCCAGCATTTTGCGGCCGAGTTTGTCGGGCGTTTTGAACGCGAACGCCCCGAGCTCGGCGCGATTGCGCTGACCACCGACAGCTCCATCCTGACGGCGATTGGCAACGATTACGACTTCAGCGTGATTTTTTCCAAGCAGGTGCGTGCGCTCGGCGTCGCCGGTGACGTGTTGCTGGCGATGAGCACCAGCGGCAACTCGGCCAATGTGCTGGCGGCCATTGAAGCTGCGCACGAGCGCGAGATGACCGTGGTGGCGCTGACCGGCAAGGGCGGTGGAAAAATGAGCGCTGCGCTGCGCGAAACCGATGTGCATATCTGCGTGCCGCACGACCGCACGGCGCGTATTCAGGAAGTCCATCTGCTGACCCTTCACTGCATTTGTGATGGCGTGGATGCCCAATTACTTGGTGACCAGGAAAGTCCTTGATGAAATCGAACACGCCCACCCCCTCCTTCAAACGCCTGCTGCTGGCGGCTTGCGCTGCCGCTGTTGTGGGCAGCTCCCTGACAGCCTGCTTCCCGCTGCTGGTCGGCGGCGCGGCTGGCGGCGCCCTGGTGGCGATGGACCGCCGCACCTCCGGTGCCCAACTGGAAGATGAAGGCATCGAGCTGCGCGCCATGGCCCGCCTGCGCGACAACATCGGCAGCCGTGCCCGCGTCAGCGTGACCAGCTACAACCGGCAGGTACTGCTCACCGGCGAGGTGCTCAACGAGAACGACAAAAAGCTGGTCGAGCAGGTGGTCTCGCGCGTGGAGAATGTCAACGGTGTGGTCAACGAACTGGCCATCATCGACAGCCCGTCGCTGGTCCAGCGGTCGTCGGATGTGCTGATCACCGGCCAGGTCAAGGCGCTGCTGATCGACGCCAAGGACCTCTACGCCAATGCCTTCAAGGTGGTGACCGAGCGCGGCACGGTGTACCTGATGGGCCGCGTGACCCAGCGTGAGGCGGACCGGGCCACCGAAATCGCCCGCGGCGCCCGCGGTGTGCAGAAGGTGGTGCGGATTCTGGAGATCATCAGTGAAGAGGAAATGCAGCGCTTGTTGCCGCCCAAGGCTCAACCGCCTGCCACCCCGCGCTCCTGAGGCAAAACAAGTTCAAAGAAAAGCCGGCTGCAAGCCGGCTTTTTTGTGCGCCCCGCAACCGCCCCGCAGCGAGTGCGCCTGGATCTTTTCTTTTTCAAGCAGGGGCCGCGGGTCCGGCTCTGCCGGCCCGCAGGTGCAGCGCCCCCTCGGGGGCAGAGAGCTGCGCGAAGCGAGCGAACGTAGGGGCGCTATTTCAAGCGGCGTATCAAGCTGGACGTATCCCAGCGCTGGCCACCCAGGGCCTGCACATCGGCATAAAACTGGTCCACCAGCGCGGTCACCGGCAGCCGTGCGCCGTTGTTTTTGGCTTCGTCCAGCACCAGGCCCAGGTCCTTGCGCATCCAGTCCACCGCAACGCCGAAGTCGAACTT
>CBFGNA010000099.1:0-7680 GCA_965650045.1 uncultured Polaromonas sp. | reverse complement strand
CACTCGAGACAGCCACCGACGACGACGGCCCGCAAGTGCTGGTCAGCGACATCCGCATGCCCGGCGGCTCCGGTCTGGATCTGCTGTCCACCGTCAAGGAAAAACACCCCGGCCTGCCGGTGATCATCATGACGGCGTTTTCCGACCTCGACAGCGCCGTGTCGGCCTTCCAGGGAGGCGCCTTCGAGTACCTGCCCAAACCGTTTGACCTGACCAAGGCGGTGGAGCTGATCCGCCGTGCAGTGGAAGAAAGCCAGCGTGAAGAGGTGGCGGAAGAACGCATGGCCGCCACGCCCGAGATGCTGGGCCAGGCGCCGGCCATGCAGGACGTGTTTCGCGCCATCGGCCGGCTCAGCCAGAGCAATGTCACGGTGATGATCACCGGCGAGTCCGGTTCCGGCAAGGAATTGGTCGCGCGCGCGCTGCACAAACATTCGCCGCGTGCCAACGGGCCGTTTGTGGCCATCAACACGGCGGCCATTCCCAAGGACCTGCTGGAATCCGAACTGTTCGGCCATGAGCGCGGTGCCTTCACCGGCGCGCAGACCATGCGTCGCGGCCGCTTCGAGCAGGCCGATGGCGGCACGCTGTTCCTCGACGAGATCGGCGATATGCCTTTCGATTTGCAGACGCGCTTGTTGCGCGTTCTGAGCGACGGCAACTTCTACCGCGTCGGCGGCCACAACGCGGTCAAGACCAATGTGCGCGTGATCGCTGCCACCCACCAGGACCTGGAGCAACGCGTCAAGGAAGGCGGCTTTCGCGAGGATTTGTTTCACCGCCTCAACGTGATCCGCCTGCGCCTGCCCGCCCTGCGCGAACGCCGCGAAGACGTGTTCATGCTGACACGCCACTTCCTGCAGCAAAGCGCCAAACAGCTCGGCGTGGTGGAGCCCAAGCGCATTTCGGACGCGGCGCTGCAAAAGCTCAGCACCTTCGGGTTTCCCGGCAATGTGCGGCAGCTCGAAAACATCTGCCACTGGCTGACCGTGATGGCACCTGCCCAGGTGATCGAGGCCAAGGACTTGCCGCCCGAAGTGCTGGATGCGGCGCCCGAGCCGCTGCGCGCACCGGCGCCTGTGCTGGTGGAGGGCGGTGCGGTGGTACGTCCTGCAGCCGTGCCGGAAGCCGTGGCAGCGCCTGCCGTCGAGGCAGCGCCCCCCGAAAAAATGCCGTTTGCACCGGCAGATGCCGGCATGCCGCTGCAGGGCGGCACCTGGGAGACCGGGCTGGAGGCCGAGGCCATGGCCCTGCTGGCCACCGGCCGCAGCGATGTGTGGGATGTGTTGACCCGGCGTTTCGAGTCCCGGCTGATCCAGACTGCACTGCTCAACACCCGCGGCCGCCGAATCGAGGCGGCGCAGAAGCTGGGCATAGGCCGCAACACCATCACGCGGAAGATTCAGGAACTGAACCTCGAGTGACTGGCCCGGGAGGGGCCCGGCGGAAAACCGGGCCCCATCGCATCCACGGCGCGCTGATTTAAAGTCCAGCCATGAGCCGCTTATCCCTGACCCGCGACAAGATCTACAAAACCGTGGCGCGCCAGCTCCATGGCCAGGTGCCGTGCTGGGTCTGTGGTGAACATGTGCTGCCGGCCGCCGCCACGCTGGAGCACATCCGTCCGCTGAGCGAGGGTGGCAACAGCCATCAGGAGAACCTGGCCATCAGCCACGAGCTTTGCAACAGCCAGCGCCATGCCAGGGGTGTGATTGCGGCGTCGCCGGAGTCACCCGGGCGGGTGGCACGGGGATTGTGAATGAAATTGGCCTCCAGCCCCCGGCTGGCGGGCGTGAGCAGCTATATTATTTATAGCATATCAAGGTGCGCCACAACTGGCACATGGTCGCTGGGGCGCTCGTTCTTGCGCGGCAGCTTGTCGATCACGCAGCTTTGCACCGACGGCTTGAGCGCGTCGCTGACCAGGATGTAGTCGATGCGCAGACCGCGATTGCGGCGGAAGGCGAACTCGCGGTAGTCCCACCAGGAGTAACTTTTCTCGGGCTGCTCGAACAGCCGGAAGGCATCGTGCAGACCCAGGCCCAGCAGCGCCTTCAGGTGTTCACGTTCTTCGGTCGTGTGGTGAATGGTCTCGCGCAGGCCTTCGGCGTCATAAGTGTCGCGGTCGTCAAATGTGATGTTGAAGTCGCCGACCAGCACCAGGTTCGGCTGCGTTGCCAGCTCCTGGCCCAGCCAGTTGCGCAGGCCGTCCAGCCATTTCATCTTGTACTCAAACTTGTCGGTGCCCGGCGCCTGGCCGTTGACGAAGTAGCCGTTGACCAGCCGCAACTCGCCCTGCGGCGTGTCCAGCGTGGCGGCAATCACGCGCGACTGCTCGTCGCTGAAACCCACGATGTTTTTGACGATGTTGCGCGCCGGCTTGCGGCTCAGGATGGCAACGCCGTTGTAGGTCTTCTGGCCGAACACCGCGCTCTGGTAGCCGGCGTCCGCCAGCGCCTGCAGCGGAAACTTGTCGTCGCTGAGCTTGAGCTCCTGCAGGCACAGTGCATCCACGGGATTGGCGGCCAGCCAGTCCAGCACCTGCGGCAGGCGGACGGCGAGCGAATTGACGTTCCAGGTGGCGATTTTCATGGGTGCAGCAGTCGATGGGATGGGGCGGCGGACGGTTCGTGCGCAGCCCGCATCCTACCCGAGCTGCCTACTTGCCGCCCGAGTGCACAAAACGCCGCTCGGCCAGGATGAAGACCAGGTTCATTGCGTAGCCGAGCACACCGGCCGCAAAAATCGCGGCGTACATCTCGGGCATGTCGAAAATCATCTGCGCGTTCATCACGCGTTGGCCCAGGCCGTCGGTCGAGCCGATGAACATTTCGGCGACGATCACGATCACCAGTGCCAGCGACACGCCGGAACGCATGCCCACAAACACCTGCGGCATCGATTCGAGCAGGGTCACGTCGCTCAGCACGCGGTAGCGCGGCGCGCCCATGACCTTGGCGGCGAGCTGGCGTTGCTTGCGTGCCCCCATCACGCCGTAAGCCACGTTGAACAGAATGGTCAGCGCGGCGCCGAAGGTCGCCACCGCGATCTTGGTGGTTTCGCCGACGCCGAAGATCACCAGGAACAGCGGGAACATGGCCGAGGCCGGCGTCGAGCGGAAGAACTCGATGGCGAACTCGATGGACTCATAGAGCTTTTGCAGGCTGCCCAGCACAATGCCCAGCGGCACCGCAATCACCAGTGCCAGCGCGAACGAGGTCAGGGTGCGCACAATGGTTTTCCAGAAGTCGGCGCCGAGCGTGCCCTGGGTCAGTCCGTTCCAGAAGGCCCGAAACGTTTCGCCCGGCGAGGGCAGCAGCAGCGGGTCCACCGCCCGGGAGGCATGGATCAAATACCAGGCGCCGACCAGCACCACCACACCGATCAGTGGGCGCAGTCGCGCCATCCCGTCGCGCTTTTTCATTTGCGCACCTCGGTCTGGAAAATTTCGAGCGCACGCGTTTTCACGCGGATGAACTCTTCGCCCACCGTGGTGTCGGCGGTGCGCGGCCTTGGCGCCTCGAAGGCCAGGCGCTGGGACACGCGGGTTGGGCGTTTGGTCAGCAGCATCACCTCGTCGGCCAGCAGCACGGCCTCGTCAAGGTCGTGCGACACCAGCAAGGTTGTGACCTGGCGCTCTGTCAGCACCGCCTGCAACTGGCCGCGCAGCACCATGACGGTTTCGTAGTCGAGCGCGGAAAAGGGCTCGTCCAGGAAAAGCACTTCCGGGTCCACCACCAGCGCACGCATGATGGACACCAGTTGCTGCTGGCCGCCGGACATTTCGTAGGGATAGCGGTTCAGGTCGAACTTGACCTCGAAGTTTTCCACCAGCCGGTCCACCCGTGCCTGGCGCTCGCCCTTGGGAATGTCCAGGTACTGCAGCGGGTAACGAATGTTGTCGATGGCGCGCATCCACGGAAACACCGCCTCGCGGTAGTTCTGGAACACATAACCCATGCGGGTTTCCCAGGCTTCCTTGCCCTCGAACAGGATGCGGCCGGCATCGAAGGGCAGGATGCCCGAGATCATGTTGATCAGCGTGCTTTTGCCGCAGCCATTGGGCCCGAAGATCGAGATGATCTTGCCCTTGGGCAGGTCCAGGTCGAAGTTCTCGTAAATCGTCGCCCCGTCAAAACGTTTGGTCAGCCCGCGCACGGTGATGTGGGTGCCTTTCGGGTACCAGCGGTGCGCGTCGGGGTCCGACCCGGGCGCCGCGGTTTCGGACACTGTCGGGGCGGGCGGGGGAGATGCCAGGGTGTTCACGGGAAAGCCTTGTGGGTAAGAGCGGGGTTCAGTAGGCCTTGACCATGGCCTTGCCGTCGATCTTGTCCTTGACCACACCGAGTTCGGTGCCGATGTCCAGGAATTTCTGGAAGTCGGCAACGTCGGCCGGCGTCATGTCTTTGGCCATCACGATGCGTGGCAGCGGCACGGTGGCGGCCAGCTCGGGCGGTACCTTCATGCCCTGGATCAGGTAGCCGCGTGTGCTGCTGTCGGTCTGCGCCTGCTTCAGGCCGCGCGCCCAGGCTTCGGTGAAGCGTTTGGCAACGTCCGGCCGCTCGGTGATCAGCTTTTCAGACAACACGGCGCCGGCGGCAAAGGCGCTGGCGTCCTTGCGGCCCAGCAGGTGGGTGGC
This sequence comes from uncultured Polaromonas sp., assembly GCA_965650045.1. Taxonomy (GTDB): domain Bacteria; phylum Pseudomonadota; class Gammaproteobacteria; order Burkholderiales; family Burkholderiaceae_C; genus Polaromonas. Next base: position 3,041 of record CBFGNA010000099.1, on the reverse strand, counting down.
GATCACGCCGGTTTCGATGCGTTTGCCGATTTTCTGCGCGACCATGATGGTCGCCGCCGGCTCCAGCGTGTAGCCGCCGTCGAAGGTGCCAGCCTGCAGCACCGAGGAGTGCATGTTGATTGGCTGCTCCTGGATGCTGAAGTCCTTGCCTTCGACCAGTCCGACTTTTTTGAGCACTGCGCGGGCCGCACCGATGTTGGCGGGGCCAGGGGCCGAGAACAGCTTGAAGCCGTTTTTGAAGTCCTTCAGCGATTTGGCCGGGCTGTCGGGTTTGGCGACAAACTGCTCGATCACGTGCTGGCTGTTCTGGCCGTTCAGCGAGATGTACTTGAGGGTGCGCGGCCGGCGCACTTCCATGTTGGCGCCTTCCAGCGTCACCAGGTTGGCGGCGCCGTCGATGTTGCCGGCGACGATGGACTGCAGGGTCAGCGGGTGGCTGGTCATCGGGATTTCCTCGACCTCCAGGCCGGCTTCCTTGAAGTAGCCGCGGTTCTGCGCGACATAGAAGGGCAGCGCGGCGCTGGACGGAAACACGCCGATCTTCACTTTGTCGGCGGCCTGTGCCGCAGGCAGCAGGGTCAGCGACAGGGCGAGGGCCAGCAGGGATCTGCGGCAGAAAAGGTTCAGGTGGGGCTGGTGCATGGCAGGGTTCTCCGTGGGGGTGGGCTAGTTGAAAAAAGATTGGCCGGCGCGGTAACGGCGGCCTTCCGACATGTCGGGGGGCGGGCCGGCTTCGACCGCGCCTTCAAAGGTGAGCTCCAGCTGCACGCCGCTGGGGTCGTACACAAACAATTGCCACAGCGAGGTGCCGGGCACGAGGAACTCGCGCCAGTCCAGACCGGCGGCGCGAAAACGCGCAATGTAGGCGTGGTAGCCGGTGCAGGCCAGCGACACATGGTCGATGGCGGCCGTGCCGCTTTCCACCACCCCTGCGCTGCCGAGGGCCGGGCCACCTGCATAGACATGGATGATGGCCTGGCCGCCCGGTTGCCCGCAGGCCAGCCACGCGCCGGGATAACCAAAGTCGGGTCTGGCGATTTCGCGCAGACCGATCACGCCGGTCCAGAAGGTCAGGGTGCGCGCCAGGTCAGCGGTCTTGATGGCCAGGTGGAACAGCCCGTGGGTCAGGGCGCCGTCGTTGGGGGGAGGTGTGTTCATGGTCATGCGGCGGTCTCGGCGGGCACACGCTGGCCCAGCGCGACCTGCCGGAACAGGCGCGAAAGCTGGTTGAGAAAGGGCGGCTCGGTCTTCCACAAGGCGCCGCTGACGGGATCGGCGCCCTTGAGCAGGGTGTCGGTGGCCTGCACCGACAACTCCATCGCAAAACGAATGCGTTCGGTGCGCGCCACGGCCACCAGGTCCAGCCAGCCGCGCGGATCGAGCCGGCCGGCCGCGGTTTCACGCTCGATGACCATGGCTGCGCAGCAGGCGTCCTCGATGGCCTGTGTGGCGCCCTGGCCCAGGGTGGGAGCCATGCCGTGCGCGCTGTCGCCGAGGTACATCACCTGGCGCACGGGCTCGGCGAACAGCACCTCCGACTCCTGCATGCGGGCCCAGTGGCTGTCGGCCAGGTTGGCGCACATGGCATCCAGCAGCCAGCGCACCTGCGCGCAGGGCTGGCCGCCGGCCGGTGTATAGGTGGCACGCATCACCGCTTCGGTTTTCCATTCCTCGTGGATCTGCTCGCCCCGGGCTATCGGGAAGGTGGCGGCGATGTAGACATGGCCGGGCGGCACGCGGAAGGCCAGCAGGCGGTGCGGCCCGTTGAACCACTGTTCGTAGTCGTCAATCAGTCCGCCGCTGCTGTCCTCGACCAGCGTGCGCACAATCGCCACGCCGACGTGGCGCGGCGGCGGCAAGCCGGAAAACGCACTGCGGGTGGCCGAGTAGCGGCCATCCACCCCGACCAGCAGGTCGATGTCGTCCAGCCGGTGCGCCACACCCTGCTGCGTCCAGGTCACGCTGCTGCGCAACGGGTTATCGGCGCTGGGCGTGATGGAGGTGACGTTGCAGCCGTAGTGGATCAGGCCTTGCGCACCGGCGCGCAGCACGTCGTAGAGCTCGGACCAGCGTATGCGGATGCCGGCGTTGTCGGCCACCGTGTCCAGCGGCAGGTCGAACAGCACCGTGCCGTCGGACAGCGAGGTGCGCCAGTTGTTCCAGGGCAGGCTTTGCGCGCGCACCTGGCCGGCCAGGTCGGCGTCACATTGCTGCAGCGCCTTGATGGCGTTGGGGCCGACGTTCAGCCCGGTGCCGGCTTCGGAATGGTCTTCCGGCTCGACCTTCTCCAGGCAATGCAATTCGATCTGGGGCAGGCGCGCCAGGCGCCGCGCGAGAATGGCCCCGGCCACGCCGGCGCCGATGATGACAACTCTGAGTTTTTTCATGGTGTGTGCTGTTGCCGCTCAGGCCAGGGTGGGCCAGCGCTGGCGCCAGGGGTGGTGGTTTTCGTAATGCAAGCCCAGTGCCAGCAGTTCGGCGTCTGCGCCGTGGCGGCCTATCAACTGCAAACCGATGGGCAGGCCCCCGGCTGAAGGTGTGGCCGGCAATGCCAGACCGGGCAGGCCCGCCGCATTGGCAAAGGCGGTAAACACCGCATGGCCGCGTGGCCCGACGGCCTGGCCGTTGATGGCCGTGGGATGGCTTTCGGTGGCGTTCCAGGGCAGGGCCGCGGCCGTCGGCGTCAGGATGACATCGACGTCTGTGAGTAACTGCGAGAGCTCCGCGCGCATCAAGCCCACCTCGCGCTGGGCCTCGAACAAATCGATGGCCCGCAGGGCGCGCCCCTGCTCAAGCAGCTTTTGCATCGCGGGCGTCAACTCGGGCTCCCGGCCGGTCGACCCCTGCAGCACAGCCGCCAGGCCGGTGGCGCTGAGCACCGGCCACACGGCCTCATTGAAGTGCGCGATGCACGCCGGGGCCGGCTGTTCCTCGACACGGTGGCCGAGCGCGCGCAGCGCCGCAGCGGCGGCATCGACGCTGGTGGCGATCTGCGTGTCCACCGGGCCGCCACCGATGTCGCGCCAGTACACGATTTGCTG
>CBFGNA010000098.1:0-7700 GCA_965650045.1 uncultured Polaromonas sp. | reverse complement strand
CACCCGGGAACATGTTGGCCAGCTCGGTGGTGACGGTTTTGCCCAGCAGCACCGCACCGGCTTCGCGGCACAACGCTACGGCGGCGGCATCGGCCGTCGGCTGCTGCCCGGCGTAAATCGGTGAGCCATAAGCGGTCGGCAGGTCGAAGGTGTCGAACAAATCCTTCACGCCGAAGGGCAGGCCGTGCAGCAGGCCGCGCACCGGGCCGGCATCGAGTTCGCGTGCCTGCGCCAGGGCCGCGTCGCCCGCCAGTTGCACAAAGGCGCGCACCTGTGGCTCGCGTTCATCAATGCGGTCCAGGCAGGCGCGGACCAGGTCCACGGCTTTCAGTTCACGGCGGGCCAGCAGGGCGGCGGCTTGCCAGGCGGGGAGTTGATGCAGGGGTGGGGAGGTGGAAACAGTCATCCGGCGAGTATCCATTTTTTCAAACGGGACTGCGCGCGGACCGGCTCAGGTCTCGCGCGGTCCCAGCGTGACGCGTGCGATCACAAAGGTCACGATGGCGCATCCGGCAATGCCTGCCACCATGGGCCGCGCCGTGCCGTCGGTGAAGGGGCCGACCAGCGCCATCATGGCCGCGCCGGTCACGAACTGCAGCGTGCCCATCAAGGCCGACGCCGTGCCGGCAATGTCGCCGTGGTCGTCGAGCGCCAGCACCGCTGTGGTGGGGATCACCAGACCGAGGAAGCCGTTGCCGAGCAGCAGCAGGCCAATCATCACCGGCAACTGGTCCAGGCCCAGCAGGTTGCAGGCCAGCAGCAGCACCATCATCGCCACATACCCGGTCACGGCCACCTTCACCACCGGCACCATGCCGAAGCGCGTTGCGAGTTTTCCGGTGAATTGCGACACCCCGATGAAGGACGCGGCATTGACCGCGAAGGCAATGCTGTACTGCCGCGGCGTCAGGCCGTAATGGTCAATCAGCACAAACGACGAATTGGCCAGATACACAAAAAAACTGGAGATGCCGAACGCGCCCGTGAACACGAGGCCCATGAACCGGCGGTCGCGCAACAGCACGCCGTAAGCCCGCAGCGCACTGCCGACGCTGCTGTCCACCCGTTGTTCCGGCGGACGCGTCTCGGGCAGGCTCGTCGCGAGCAATATCAGGCCGAGTACGCCGGCCACCGTGACGGCCCAGAACACGCTGCGCCAGCCCAGGGTTTCGATCAGCAGGCTGCCCGCCAGCGGCGCGAGGATGGGTGAAACGCTGAACACCAGCATCAGCAGCGACATCAGCCGGGCAGCGTCATTGCCGGTGTGCAGGTCGCGCACGACAGCACGCGGGATCACCATGCCGGCGCAGGCGCCCAGCCCCTGGATGAAACGCAGCACCACCAGGGTTTCGATGTCGGGCGCCAGCGCGCAGCCGACGCTGGCCGCTGCAAACAGCAGCAGGCCGAAATACAGCGGCGGCTTGCGGCCGACCATGTCGGAGACCGGGCCGTAGATGATCTGGCCGACGCCCAGCGAAATGAAAAAAGCCATCAGGCTGGCCTGCACCGCACCCACGCACGCCCCCAGCGTCTGCCCGATGGACGGCAGCGCGGGAAGGTACATGTCAATGGCAAAGGGCCCGATGGCCGACAGCAGGCCCAGGACCAGCGCGGTGCGGAAGAAAGAGGTGTTCATGGAATAAGAAAAGGCCCTTCCAGCGGAGGAAGGGCCTGTGTCTGGTGCCCGCGGCTGGCATCGAACCCGCGTACGAAGTGCGCTTTGTCCATACCTCCAAAGGCGTGCCGGTTCGCGAGAACCATGTGTTCGGTCATCTGAGGAGGTGGTGCCCGGGGCCGGAATCGAACCGGCACGCCTTGCGGCGGGGGATTTTGAGTCCCCTGCGTCTACCAATTTCACCACCCGGGCTGCAGGATGCGAAGCGTCAAATTATGGCACAGTGCGAGGTATGACCTATCCGACCATCGAAGACGCCATTGGCAAAACACCGCTGGTGGCGCTGCAGCGAATCCAGGCTGAAAGCAACGCAAAAAACAACAATGTGGTCCTCGGCAAGCTCGAAGGCAACAACCCGGCCGGTTCGGTCAAGGACCGGCCCGCACTGTCGATGATCAAGCGCGCGGAAGAGCGCGGTGACATCAAGCCGGGCGACACACTGATCGAGGCAACCTCCGGCAACACCGGCATTGCGCTGGCCATGGCCGCGGCCATCAAGGGTTACCGCATGGTGCTGATCATGCCGGAGGACCTGTCGATTGAACGCGCGCAGACCATGAAGGCTTTTGGTGCCGAGCTGATCCTCACGCCCAAAAGCGGCGGCATCGAGCATTCGCGCGACCTGGCCGACCAGATGCAGCGGGACGGCAAGGGCCGGGTGCTGGACCAGTTTGCCAACGCCGACAATCCGCGCGTGCACTACGAAACCACCGGGCCGGAAATCTGGGCCGACACCGCCGGCAAGATCACCCACTTCGTCAGCGCCATGGGCACCACCGGCACCATCACCGGCGTCTCGCGCTTCCTGAAAGAAAAAAATCCTGGCATCCGCGTGATTGGCGCGCAGCCGAGCGAAGGTTCGCGCATCCCCGGCATCCGCAAGTGGCCCGTGGAATACCTGCCGAAAATTTACGATCCCCGCACCGTCGATGAAACCGTGCTGGTCAGCCAGCAGGACGCCGAAGAGATGTGCCGCCGGCTGGCGCGCGAGGAAGGCATTTTTGCCGGCATCTCCGCCGCGGGCGCCTGCTGGGTCGCCCAGGAAATCGCCAAAACCGTGAAAGACGCGGTGATTGTCTTCATCGTGTGCGACCGCGGCGACCGCTACCTGTCCACCGGCGTGTTTCCGGCCTGAGTCCGGCATTTATCAACGAAAAGTGGCTCTGGCCCCCATCTGGTGGGCGCAAGCAGCTATCAATACAGTAGCAAATGGAAGCGATGCGATGAGCCACGAATTCAAGTTTTGCCCCAACTGCGCGACGCCGCTCGCGACCATCACCGAAATGGAAGACGGCGGCGAAAAGGCTCGCCTGCGCTGCCCGGCCTGTGACTACACCCACTGGAACAACCCGGTGCCGGTGCTGGCGGCCGTGATCGAATATCAAGGCAAGATCCTGCTGGCACGCAACGCGGCCTGGACCGCGAAGATGTATGCGCTGATCACCGGTTTCATGGAGGCCGGTGAAACACCCGAAGGCGGCATCACCCGCGAGATCAAGGAAGAAACCAGCCTCGACGTCACCGACCTCAAGCTGATTGGTGTCTACGACTTCCAGCGCATGAACCAGATCATCATTGCCTACAGCGCGGTCGGCCACGGCGAGGTCAAGCTTTCACCCGAACTGGTGGACTACCGGCTCTACGCGCATGAAGACGTCAAATGCTGGCCGGCCGGCACCGGTTACGCGATGGCCGACTTCCTGAAGTCAAAGGGATATTCACCGCAGTTTGTCGAGTGGTCCAAACGCGACTGACGCTGCGCTTGAGCTGCGGTTTTTGCATTCCGCTAGAATTTGCCTTGCTCCGGGGTGCAGCCTTGCTGGAAACAGCAAGGGTGGCTGAGATGGTCAGAACCAAACCCGCGAACTTGAATCGGTTCATACCGACGTAAGGAGAGCTGTCAGCAACCCGGTGCGGGGCTGTCACATCTTTCGGAGCACTTGTTGAACACAGGCAACCGAAAGCGTGACGAATGGCTCCTTCTGCGTTGATTGCTGATTTGCTGGCCTTCCTGGCCGCTGACAACCCGTCCGACGAAGCGTTTGACCAGCAGGCGCTGGCGCTGTTTGCGCACCAGTTCCAGAACAATCTTCCGTTCCAGCGCTTTTGCCAGCAACGTGGCAAAACATTGCGCACCGTCAAAAGCTGGCGCGACATTCCCGCCGTGCCGATCAGCGCGTTCAAGGCCCTGACCCTGAGTTGCATTGCTGCCGATCAGGCCGAGCGCACCTTCATGACCAGCGGCACCACGCAGGCCGAAATCAAGGGCAAACACCATCACCCGACGCTGGCGGTGTATGACGCCTCCATGATTGGCAACTTTGGCAAGCGCTTCATGCAGGGCAGCGATCAAAAAATCCGCATGGGTATTCTTTTCCCCGATGAAACCCTGCTGCCGAACTCCTCGCTGGCGCATTACCTGGCACTTGCCGTGCGCGAGTTCGGCGCTGAGGGCAGTCACTACCTGCTCACACAGCAGGGCCTGGACACGGCGCGTGTGATCACCGAGCTGGAGCGCGCCGAGCAGACTGGCGAGCCCTATGCACTGCTGGGCGCGAGCTACAGCTTTGTGCATTTGCTTGACGAATTAAAGCGTCTGGGCAAAACCTTCACGCTGCCGCGCGGCAGCCGCGTGCTGGACACCGGCGGCTTCAAGGGCCAGTCGCGCGAGTTGTCGATGTCGGATTTTTATGCGCAGCTCTCGGCCACGCTGGGTATCGGCACAAGCGACTGCATCAACATGTACGGCATGACCGAACTCAGCACGCAGTTCTACGACGACGGCAATGCCAGCCTGCCGTCGGTCAAGTCCGGCCCGCACTGGATTCGGACCCGTGTGGTCGAACCGCTGACTGGCGAAGAGTTGCCGCGCGGTCAGCAAGGCATCCTTGCGCACTGCGACCTCGCCAACTTCAACTCGGTCACCACCATCCTCACCGAAGACGTCGGTGTGGCGGTGGACGGCGGCTTTTTGCTGCTGGGCCGCGCCCAGGGCAGTGCGGCCAAGGGCTGCTCACTGGCGGTCGAAGAATTTTTGCAGGCGGCCGCAGCATGACGCTGCTGCGTGAAACCGCGGGCTATCTGCCGGGCTTGCGCGCCGACGAGCTGGCGTGGCAGACCTTGACGTTTGAGGGCAAGGCCGGCAGCGTCGAGGTGGCTGTGCCGGTGCTGACCGAAGCACAAATCCTTGCCCTCACGCAGCGCGTGCGCAGTGGCAGCCGCAGCTATTTGAAATCCCTCACTGTGGCGCAAATCGTGGACACCATCGATGCCGCCATCCACCGCCTGCTGGACCCACAGGACCCGTGGCGGCGCAAGGCCGACTGCGTGTTGCCGCGGGTGACGGGTTACGACGCGGAGATGGTGCGCCTGGGCCTGACCGGCTACCTCAAGACCTTTCGCAAGCCGCAGCTGCAGCGCTTCCTCGCTGAAGATTTTGGCAACCCGCAAGGGCTGGATGACTTTGTGCCGCGCGCCAAAGGCGGTTTCTCCAAAGCCTTTGGCCCCGATGTGGCGGTGCATGTCTGGGCCGGCAATGTGCCTGGCCTGTGCCTGTGGAGTCTGATCTCCGGCCTGCTGGTCAAGTCGGGCACCGTCGGCAAGGTCGCGAGCGCCGAGCCGTTGCTGGCGGGCTGGTTTGCGCAACTGCTGGTCGAGATCGATCCCAAGCTCGCCGACTGCCTGGCGGTGGTCTGGTGGAAGGGCGGGGACGCAGCGCAGGAGAAAACCTTCTTTGCTCAGGCTGACCTGGTGCTGGCCTACGGCGGCAATGCCGCGCTGGCCGAGGTGCGGCGCCAGGTGCCGGTGACCACGCGCTTTCTTCCCTTCGGCCACAAGCTCAGTTTCGGCCTGGTGGCGGCGTCGGCACTCGACGCGCGCAAGGCGCCGCGTGCGGCGCAGCAGGCCGCCTATGACGTGGTGCGTTACGACCAGCAGGGCTGTTATTCGCCGCATGTGTTTTATGTGGCGCGTGGCGGAAAAATCAGCCCCGACGAATTTTCGCGCTACGTCGCGCATGAACTGTCGGCACTCGAAAAGAAGTACCCGCGGCGCACGCTGAGCCTGGGCGAGGCGACCGATCTGGCGGCATGGCGCGGTGCCGAAGAAATCGCCAGCCTGTCGCCGGGCGGCCCTCAGGTGGCGGGAGAGGGCGACTGGACCGTGATTTACAACGACAGCCTGCAAGCCCTGTCGCCCGGTGCGCTGAACCGGACGGTGCGTGTGGTGGCGGTTGATCAACTTGCCGACGTGATGCCCTTGCTGGCACCGCACCGCGCGTTTTTGCAGACGGTCGGTGTGGCCGCTGCGCCGCGCGAGCTGTTTGAACTGGCAGAGCAACTTGGCCGCGCCGGTGTCACACGCATCTGTGCGCTGGGCCAGATGACGTCGCCCGAAGCGGGCTGGCACCATGACGGGCGCTTCAGCCTGCTCGACATGGTGAGCATGGTGGACATTGAGGGCTCGGCCGAAGCTGCGGCCGAATCCCTGGCGCCGTATGTTGACTGATCCACAGGCTTTTCTCGACATGCGCGGGGTCAGTTACAGCTTCCCGGCCTATCCGCGCGTGGTCAACCAGGTGGACTGGCAAATCGCGCGCGGCGAGGTGCACAGCCTGGTCGGCCGCAGCGGTTGCGGCAAGACCACCCTGCTCAAACTCGCGGCCGGCCTGCTGCTGCCCGACGCCGGCACGGTGAGCGTCGATGGCCAGGCCCTGCGCAAGCCGGGCAGCCAGCTCGGTTTTGTGTTCCAGTCGCCGACCCTGCTCGAATGGAAAACCGTGCGCGACAACGTGCTTTTGCCGGTCAGCCTGCAGCGCGCCCCGTTGCCGGCCGATCACGCGCGTGCGGAGGAACTGCTGGCGTTGATGGGGCTGGCTGGTCTGGGCCGGCGCTTTCCCACCGAGCTGTCGGGTGGCCAGCAGAGCCGGGTCGCGATTGCGCGCGCGCTGCTGCTGGCGCCGTCGCTGTTGCTGCTTGACGAACCGTTTGCGGCCCTGGACGCGATCACGCGCGAGGAACTGCAGGACGACTTCCTGCGCATCTGCCGGCTGGCGCAGACCACGGTGTTTTTTGTGACCCACGACATCAGCGAAGCGGTCTATCTGGCTGATCGCGTGGCCGTGATGGCCGACGGAAAAATCACCGACGACCTGGCAGTGGACCTGCCCTGGCCGCGCCAGCGCGAGTTGCGTTACGGCGCAGCTTTTAACGCGCTGTGCGCCCGGGTGCGCCATGCCATGGACGGGGTGCTTACATGCTGAGCCGTCTCGCCAGCCTGGTGCTGTTCGCCGTCATCGTGGGGGGGTGGGAACTGCTGGCACGTGGCGACCGGCTTTCGGCGCTGGTGCTGCCGGCGCCTTCGGTGATCTGGGATGCGCTGTGGAACGGCCTGCGCAGCGGCTACTTCTGGCCGCACCTGGTCCACACCGGCACCGAACTGCTGCTGGGGCTGGCGCTCGGCTGCGCCGCTGGCTTGCTCGGTGGCATTGTGCTGGGCGAGTCGGCATTTTTGCGCCGCCTGCTGTTTCCCTATGTGCTGGTCAGCCAAGTCGTGCCCAAGCTTGCGCTGGCGCCGCTGTTCATCGTCTGGTTCGGTTTCGGCATGACCTCGACCGTGGTCATCACCGCGCTGATCTGCTTTTTCCCGCTGATGGAAAACACGCTGACCGGCCTTCAGCAGGTCGAGCCGCGAAAGCTGGAGCTGTTCCGCATGCTGGGTGCGACACGGCTGCAGACCCTGCTGCGCCTGAAGATTCCCTCGGGCCTGCCGGTCATCATGGCCGGCTTCCGTGTGGCTGTGGTGCTGGCGCTGGTGGGCGCGGTGGTCGGCGAATTTATCGGCGGCAGCAAGGGCCTGGGCGCGTTGATCATCGCCTCGCAGGGAATGATGGACACGCCGCTGATGTTTGCCGTGCTGATTTTGATTACCGTGCTGGGCCTGGTGATCTACCGACTCGCTGTTGGCCTGGAGCGCCTGCTGCTCTGGCCGCATTTGAAAAAAGAAAACTCAAAGGACTGATATGGAC
>CBFGNA010000097.1:0-7758 GCA_965650045.1 uncultured Polaromonas sp. | reverse complement strand
GCGACACCGGCCGCACGCTCTACATCCTCGACGAGCCGACCACCGGCCTGCACTTTGCCGACATCGATTTGCTGCTCAAGGTGCTGCACCAGCTGCGCGACGCCGGCAACACCATCGTCGTCATCGAACACAACCTGGACGTGATCAAGACCGCCGACTGGCTGATCGACATGGGCCCCGAAGGCGGAGCCGGCGGCGGCACCGTGGTGGGGGTGGGTACGCCCGAAGACATCGCCGCCAACCCGGCCAGCCACACCGGGCGTTACCTGCAACGCTTGCTCTGAGGCGGCTTTTTTCTTTCCCGTCCGCGCTGGCGCTCGCCGCGCCAGCTGCGGCGATTGACCGGATCATCCCTTGAAAAGCGCTTCGTTTTTTACCGACCGCAAGGTCGTTTTCCTTCTCGCCACGCTGTGTTGCCTGCTGTGGGGCAGCGCCTACCCGGCAATCAAGAACGGCTACGCGCTGCTCGACATCGCCGCGGGCGATATTCCGTCCAAGCTGGTGTTTGCCGGCTGGCGCTTTGTGTTTGCCGGCGCGGTGTTGCTGGTTTTTGCAGCCCTCGGCAAACGGCCCGTGTTCCGGCTGAGCGGTCGCACCTTCGGCCAGGTCACGCTGGTCGGCCTGACCCAGACCAGCTTGCAGTATGTTTTTTTCTACATCGGCCTGGCTTACGCCACCGGCGTGAAGAGCTCCATCATGAACGCCACCGGCACGTTTTTCAGCGTATTGCTGGCGCATTACATCTACAAGAACGACCGGCTCAGCTACCACAAGGCGCTCGGCTGTGTGATCGGTTTTGCCGGGGTGCTGGTGGTGAACTTCAGTGACGGTCTGCTGAGCTTTGACTTCACGCTGCTCGGCGAAGGGTTTGTGGTGATCGCCGCTTTTGTACTGTCGGCCGCCAGCATTTACGGCAAGAAGGTGTCACAACATGTGGACTCGGTGGTGCTGACCGGTTGGCAACTGGCCATCGGGGGGCTGGCGCTGCTGCTGATCGGCCTGGCCACCGGGGGCGCGCTGTCGGGCTGGACCCCCCAGGCACTGGCGCTGATGGTTTATCTGGTGGTGCTGTCGTCGGCCGCGTTTTCGCTGTGGACGATCCTGCTCAAGTACAACCGGGTCAGCCTCGTCACGGCCTTCAACTTCATGATCCCGGTCTTCGGTACCCTGCTGTCGGCGATGTTCCTGAACGAAACTTTTCTGGAGTGGAAAAACGCCGCGGCGCTGCTGCTGGTCTGTCTGGGCATCTGGCTGGTCACACGCGACGAAAAGCCAATCGCACCTGGCGCCTGAGATCCAGGCCTTTCAGGCCGCCAGCCCTTTAACGGTGTGCGCCAGCAGCTACTGATTCGATAGCAAGTACTGGCGCCTGAATCCCCCCGCAAAGCCCGGATAATGGGACGCCTCATCTTCGGAGTTTTGCATGTCATCCATCACCCTGCGTTTTCTCGCCGAACCGAGCACCATCAACTTTGGCGGCAAGGTGCATGGGGGCACCGTCATGAAATGGATTGACGAAGCGGGTTATGCCTGCGCCACGCGCTGGGCCAAACGTTATTGCGTCACGGTGTCGGTGGGCAGCATCCGCTTCCAGCGGCCCATCATGATCGGCGACCTGGTGGAGGTGGAGGCGCGGCTGGCCTACACCGGCACGACCAGCATGAACATTGCGGTCGAGGTGCGCGCCGGCGACATGAAAACCGGCCAGATGGAAGTCATCACCGAGTGTGTGGTGGTGTTTGTGGCGGTGGACCCGAACGGAAAAACCATCCCGGTCGAACCCTGGCTGCCCGAAACCCCGGGTGACATGGCCCTGGCGCAGCACGTCAAAACCCATCTGGACGCCGCTCGCGCCGCGCAGCCGGGCGTTTGATGCGGTCCGGCGCCCTGTCCGGCCGCGACCTGGCGGCCGCCCTCGTGGTGGTGGTGGTCTGGGGTGTCAATTTTGTGGTCATGAAATTCGCGCTGCGCGACTTCACGCCCTTGCAGCTGGGTGCCGCGCGTTATGTGTTTGCCGTGCTGCCGCTGGTACTGTTTGTCCGGCCACCCGCCATCCCCTGGAAATGGCTGGCCCTGTACGGGCTGTTTCAGGGGGTCGGGCAGTTCGGCATCCTGTTCCTCGCGCTCAAGGTCGGCATGACGGCGGCGCTGGCCTCGGTGCTGCTGCAAACCCAGGTGTTTTTTACCGCGCTGTTCGGCTTTGTGCTGCTGCACGAACGCGCCAGCCGGCCGCTGCAGCTCGGCATGGTGCTCGCGGCGCTGGGCCTGGCGTGTTTTTCACTGAACTACCTGGGGCCGGCCGCCGCGGGCGCCGGCGCTGCCACCACACTGGCGGGCTTTGTGCTCACGCTGGGCGCTGCTGCCATGTGGGCTATGTCCAACATCGTGGCGCGCCGCGTGCAGCAGGGCGGCCGCGCCTATGCACCGATGGCCTTTGTAGTCTGGAGCAGCACCTTTGCCATCCTGCCTTTTGTGCTGCTGTCGCTGGTGTTTGATCCCGAGGCCACACGCTGGCAGTGGACCCAGGCCCGCGCCTCCAGCTGGCTGGCGGTGGCCTACCTCGGCTGGGTCGCGACCATCCTCGGTTACAGCCTGTGGACCGGCCTGCTCAAGCGACACCCCGCCAACCGCGTCGCGCCCTTCAGTCTGGGTGTGCCGGTGGTCGGCCTCACCACCGGCATGCTGGTGCTCGGCGAAGCCATCACGCCCTGGCAGTGGGCCGGCATCACGCTGGTCGTGGCGGCGCTGGCCTGCGTGATGCTGGGCGGGCGGCTCAAGCCGCGCTGAGGAGCGGCGCGCCGGCGGCTGACGGCTGGAACCAACTCGCCAGCAGCTCCAGCGCATGCCGCACCTTGGCGGGCTGCTCGCCACGCCGCGGCGTTACCGCATACACCGGCAGATCGGCCAGTTGCCAGCCCGGCAGCACCGGCAGCAGGCGGCCGTCGGCCAGCGCGCGCCGGTCATCGTCACTGACCACAATGCTGATGCCCCAGCCCGCCACACACAGCGCGTGCAGGGCCGTCACCTGCGTGGCCTGTACCCGTCCCTGCATGCGCACGGTCTGGCGCTCGCCCTCGGGGCCCTGCAATTCCAGCACTTCACCGCCCGCGGCGCCCGGCTTGCCGCCCAGCCAGGCGTGTTGCAGCAGGTCTTGCGGTTGCGTGGGCCGGCCGCGTTCGGCCAGATACGTCGGTGATGCACACAACTGGCGCGTCATGCTGCCAAGCTTGCGCGCCACCAGGGTCGAGTCGGGCAGGGCGCCGACACGCAGCGCGATGTCCACCCGTGCGCCAATCAGGTCGATCACCGCATCGTCCAGCAGCAACTGCAGCGAGAGTTTGGGATGGGCGCGCAGCGGCGCCAGCGCCGTGGCCAGCAGGCCGCCGAACCCGATGGGCGCGGCCAGCCGCAATTCGCCTTCCGGTTCATCGCGCAGGCGGGCCAGCGCCTGCTCGGCCGAGCGCGCGGCGGCCACCATGGCGGCGCAGCCCGCGTGGTAACGCTCCCCGGCCTCGGTCAGGCTCAGGCGCCGGGTCGAGCGGTGCAGCAGGGCCAAGCCCAGCGACTGCTCCAGCTGGCGCAGGTGCTGGCTGACCGCCGACGGGCTCATGGCGAGCTGACGCGCCGCCGCGGTCATGGAGCCGGCAGCCACCACCTCGGCAAAAATCGCCATGCGCCTCAGTTGATCCATTCTTGCCTTATTTATTAGCCTGACTTCACAGTATTAGCCAATTAAGCCATCTATTCATTCGCTTGTGAAGCAACCAGACTAAGGCCTTCCTTATTCACCCAGGAGTTTTCATGAAGATCGCACTGATTGGCGCCACCGGTTTTGTTGGCTCGGCCGTTTTGTCCGAACTGCTGGCGCGTGGCCACCACGTCACCGCGCTGGCACGCACGCCGTCCAGAATCGCGCCGCAAACCAGTCTCAGCGTGGTTCAGGCCGACGCACTCGATGCTGCCCAGGTGGGCCGGGCCGTGGCCGGCCACGAGGCCGTGGTCAGCGCCTACAACCCGGGCTGGAGCGAGCCCGGCATCCACGACCTGCACCTGCAGGCCAGCGATGCCATTGTTGAAGGCGTGAAACAGGCGGGCGTCAAACGCCTGCTGGCGGTCGGCGGCGCCGGCAGCCTGTACGTGGCTCCCGGCCTGCAACTGGTGGACACACCGGAATTCCCCGCTGCCTACAAGCAGGGCGCGCTGGCCGCGCGCGAGGCCTTGAACCGTTTGCAGCGCGAAAGCACGCTGGACTGGAGCTTTGTGTCGCCGCCCATCGCGCTGGCGCCCGGCGAACGCACCGGCCAGTACCGCATCGGCGCGGACGACTTGCTGCCCGGCGCAGGCGATCAACCGGCCGGCATCAGCGTGGCGGATCTGGCCGTGGCCATCGTCGATGAGATCGAGCAGCCGCGCCATGTGCAAAAACGCTTCACCGTTGCGCATTGAGCATCAAATCGGGCTCCGGCCCTTGTCCGGCAAGCGCAAACAGCTATCAAATCGGTAGCGCATGGTTGGGGTCGGCGTTGCGGCGCTCTGCCTTCCCCGCGTCTGGTTGAGTTGGCGTGCGGCGCCTGAAAAGTATCCGACCAGCCTTAGCTCTGCATGCGCAAAACAATCAGGTCGTGCAGCGCCTGGGCTGCGACGGACAAGCTGCCCTGCTGCCTGCGCACCACATACATCTTGCGCGTCAGGTGGGGGACCGCCAGCGGACGTGTCAGCAGGCTGGGGCGGTCAAAGTGAAACAGCGTGAGGGCCGGCACCACGCTGATGCCCAGCCCGGCTTCGACCATGCCGGTGACGGTGGCGAGCTGGTCCACTTCCAGCAGGGTTTGCGTTTGCAGCGGATGCAGGGCGGCGTCCAGCGCCTGCCGCACGCTGCTGTTGCGCGACATGTGGATGAAAGGGTACGGCACCAGTTTTTTCAGTGTCAGCACTTTTTCCGCCGCCAGCGGATGGTCCTTGCGGCACACCAGGTAAAACCGGTCGGTGCACAGCAGCTCGAAGCTCAGCCCGGCCTGTCCGGCGCCGGTCGAGGCCAAGGCAAAGTCGGCCTTGCCGCTGCGCACCAGCTCGATGCAGGGGTCGGACAAGAGGTCGCTCAGGTTCAGCGCAATGCCGGGCCAGCTCCTTCTGAACTCGGCAAAAATCGCCGGCAGCCAGCCTGCCGCCAGGGAGGGCAGGGCCGCCACATGCACGCGGCCCTTGCGCCCTTCGACGTGGTCCCCCAGATCGCCGACGGCACTGCCGATGTCGCTCACCAGCTGGCGTGCCGACGTTTCAAACAGCCGGCCCTCGGGCGTGAGCTGCACGCTGCGCGTGTCGCGGTCGAAAAGCCGCGTGTCGAGTTCGACTTCCAGGGTGCGGATCAAGGCGCTGAAAGCCGGCTGCGACAAGTGGCAGGCCGCTGCGGCGCGCGTGAAGCTGCGCTGATCGGCGAGCGCCAGAAAAGCCCGCAGCTGGCGTGTCGAGAGGTTGGCGTCGCGCCGGGCCGGACCTGAGGGCATTGATCTGACTTTCAATTCAATCGATACGAAATTTCGATTTTACAAATAGACGCCGCGGGCCTAGATTCAACCGCTTCTTCTGTCCGCGCTCATGACTGCTTCCACCCCTGCTCCCCTGCTGGTCGGCTGTGCCGCCGGGTTTTCCGGCGACCGGGTGGATGCGGCGGACGCTGTGGTGGACACGCTGATCGCGCGCGGCGGGCCTTCCTTCCTGATTTTTGAAACCCTGGCCGAACGCACGCTGGCATTGGCGCAACTGCGCCGCCGCGCCGACCCGGCGTCCGGATTTGAACCCCTGCTGGGCGAGATGCTCCGGCCGGTGCTGGCGCGTTGCCTGCAACACAACATTCGCATCGTCAGCAATTTTGGTGCGGCGAATCCGCATGCCGCGGCCCGGCACATCCAGGCCATGGCGCGCGAGCTGGGCCTGCCCGCGCCGCGCATTGCCGTGATCAGCGGCGACGACCTGTCGGACCCGGCGCACCGCGACTTGTTGCGCGCGGAGCTCGGTGATGCCGTGGATGGGATCCGCCTGGTCAGCGCCAATGCCTACATCGGCGCCGAAGCGATTGCTGCTGCGCTGGACGCCGGCGCGCAGATCGTGGTGGCCGGCCGCGTGGCCGACCCGTCGCTGACGGTCGGGCCGGCGATGTCGCATTTCGGCTGGCGCGCCGACGACTGGGACCGGCTGGCGCGTGCCACCATGGCCGGGCATCTGCTCGAATGCGGCGCCCAGGTCTGCGGCGGCTATTTTGCCGACCCCGGCTACAAGGACGTGCCAGACCTGCACAAGGTCGGTTACCCGATTGCCGAGATCGACAGCGACGGCCATTGCGTCATCGGCAAGGCGGCAAACACCGGCGGCTGTGGCAACCAGGCCAGCGTCAAGGAGCAGTTGCTGTACGAGGTGCACGACCCGGCGGCTTACCTGACACCCGACGTGGTGGCGGACATCAGCGGCGCGCAATTGCGGCAACTCGGCCCCGACCGGGTGGCGCTCAGCGGCGTCTGCGGCCATGCGCGCCCCGCCAGCCTGAAGGTCAATGTCTGCCACGAGGGCGGCTGGCTGGCCGAAGGTGAAATTTCCTATGCCGGTCCCCGCGCCGAGGCCCGCGCACGCATGGCCGCCGATGTGTTGCGGCTGCGCCTGCCGGCGCTGGCGCTGCGTGTGGACCTGATCGGCGCGCTGAGCGTGATGGGTGACGATGCCGGCCTGCTGCGCCAGGCCACCCCGGCCGGCGACTCGCGCGATGTCCGGCTGCGCGTGGCCGCCACCCATGCGGACCGCGCCGAGGCCGAGCGCCTGGGCCGCGAGGTGACGGCGCTGTACTGCTGCGGCCCGGCCGGCGGCGGCGGTGTGCGCACCAGCCTGACCTCGCGGCTGAACACCCTCTCGTGCCTGGTGCCGCGTGAAGCGGTGGCGGCGCGCTTCGACATGCTGGAGAACGCCGAATGAGTGCGACTCCCTTGACGGTCCCCCTCTATCGCGTTGCGCATGGGCGCACCGGCGACAAGGGCGACCGCTCCAACATCAGCGTGATCGCCTGGGACCCGCAGTTTTACCCGTTGCTGGTGGCGCAACTGAGCGAGGAAGCCGTGGCCGCGCATTTTGCGCATCGCCGGCCGACGCGCGTGCAGCGCTACCTGCTGCCGGGCCTGCAGGCCATGAACTTTGTGCTGGACGGTGTGCTGGACGGCGGCGTGAACGACGCACTCAACCTCGACACCCACGGCAAGGCGCTGTCGTACTGGCTGCTGGACCTGCCGGTGCAGATTCCCGCCGCGCTGGCGCCGCTGCTCAGGGGCCTTCCCGCTTCCAGTTCCCTGATTCCTGATTCCTGATTCCGATTTCAAACCAACCGAAGGAGACATTCATGCAAACAAGACACCGCCCCCTGCTGCTGGCCCTGGCCGCCGGCATCGCTTTTGCGCCCGCGCTGCTGCGCGCCCAAGGCTTCCCCGAAAAGCCGATCACCTTTGTCGTGCCTTTTGCGGCCGGCAGCGCCACCGACCAGATCGCCCGCGCCATCGGCCAGGCCGTGGCGGCAGAAACCAAACAGGCGGTCGTGGTCGATAACAAGGGCGGGGCCAGCGGCTTCATCGCCTCGCAACTGGTGGCCAAGGCCCCGGCCGACGGCTACACCGTGCTGATCACCACCAACACCACCCATGCCGCCAACGAACACCTGTTCAAAAAGCTGCCCTATGACCCGGTGAAAGACTTCGCGCCCCTGACCGGCCTGGGCAAAGGCGG
>CBFGNA010000096.1:0-7761 GCA_965650045.1 uncultured Polaromonas sp. | reverse complement strand
ATGGCGGCCTTCCACCGCAGCAGTTCGCGCGCGGTGGCTTTTGTGGTGTTTGACCGGCTGCTGATCAGCGGGCACCCGCGCGGTTGTTACACCGCCAAAAGTTTCATCGAGCGCTCCCTCACCGACGCCAAGTTCAGCGTGGACGCCGTCTCGGCGCGCAGCCGCATTCCGTCAAGCCCGGCCGACCTGGTGCTGCGCATGGTCAACGCCATGGTGGACAGCTACCTGGACGTGCGCAAGGAGCTGACCACCCAGCTGGAACACTGGCAGGCCGAGCTGCTCAAGCCCAACTCGCGCTTCATCAACTGGGGCTCGCTGATGGGCGCGCGCAGCCAGCTGCACGTGCTCGAAGACCTGTGCGACGAACAGCACGACGCCATGCAGGAGTGGCTGGACTCGCTGCGCGAGCAGCCGATGTCATCGTTTGCCGCCGATGCGCAACTGGCGCAAACCCGCCGCGACCAGATGGTGGCGCGCGCGCGCGACGTGATCGAGCACATCCAGCGCGTGGTGCACCATGCACGCCGGCTCGAACAATCGGCCGAAACCGTGGTGCAGATCCACTTCAGCGCGCAAAGCAACCGCACCAACGACATCATGCGCACGCTGACGGCACTGACGGCCATCTTCCTGCCGCTGAACCTGATCGCCGGCATCTTCGGCATGAACTTCGAGTTCATTCCGCTGCTGCACCAGTCCAGCGGGTTCTGGTGGATCATGGCCTGGATGGTGCTGGTGGCCGCCGGCCTGGGGGTGGTGTTCTGGCGCAAGGACTACCTGGCGCGCACACGGCGCTAACCGGCAACGAACCGGCGCTGGACGCAGATTGATGGCCCGGCCTGCCTCACCTGTGTTTATCGCCTGCGCCGGCTGGAGCCTGCCGCGCGACAGCTGGCCGCAGTTTCCCGCAGAAGGCTCGCACCTGGCGCGGTATGCCCGCGTGCTCACGGCCGTTGAAATCAACTCCTCGTTTTACCGGCCGCACCAGCCGGCCACTTACGCCCGCTGGGCCGGCAGCGTGCCGCCCGGCTTCCGGTTTTCAGTCAAGCTGCCCAAAGCCGTCACGCATGAAAAGCGCCTGCGTGATTGTGACGAACAGGTCGCCGGTTTCCTGGAACAGGCCCGGGCGCTCGGCGGCAAGCTTGGCTGCCTGCTGGTGCAGCTGCCGCCCAGCCTGGCGTTTGACGAATCTACGGCGACGGCCTTTTTCGGGCACCTGCGCAAGCAGCATGAGGGTGCGGTCGCACTGGAGCCGCGCCACGCCAGCTGGTTCACGCCGGCGGTCGATGCGGCCCTGAAGACCTGGCGGATCGCCCGCGTACTGGCCGACCCGGTGTTGCACGCTGCGGG
Organism: uncultured Polaromonas sp.; assembly: GCA_965650045.1. GTDB lineage: Bacteria > Pseudomonadota > Gammaproteobacteria > Burkholderiales > Burkholderiaceae_C > Polaromonas. Next base: position 6,411 of record CBFGNA010000096.1, on the reverse strand, counting down.
GCGCACCCCCGGCGGCTGGCCCGGCCTGGTCTATCTGCGGCTGCATGGCTCGCCACGCATGTATCACTCGCCGTATGACACCGCGACGCTGCAGGCCCTGGCGCTGAAACTGCGGGAAAGCGCCGACGGCGGCGCCGAGGTCTGGTGCATCTTCGACAACACCGCCTCCGGTGCGGCGGTCAGCAATGCGCTGGCGCTGCTAGACAAAGGGCGCGGCCAGCCCTTCCGCTGACAACACACGCTGCACCGCAGGGCGCTCCAGCATGCGCTGCAAATACGGCCCGAGCTGCGGGCGGGTACGGGCGGCAGGCGTGGCAAAGTTGCGCGTCCAGCGGCACAGGGTGAACACATAGGCGTCCAGCATGCTGTAGCCCGGGCCGGCAAACCACGGGCCGCCGTGGCGCGACAGTTCGGCATCCAGCTGGTCCAGCATGGCTGCGATCCTGAGCTCGGCCTGCGCCTTGACCTCGGCTGCGCCGGCGGCATTGCCCGGCGCCACCGAACGCTCGGGATAGAAGTAGGTGATCAGCGTGGCCTGCAGCGTGTTGGTCAGCCACATCAGCCATTTGTAGAAATGCGCGCGTTCCGTGCTGCCCAGCGGCGGCGCCAGGCCGCTCTCGGGGTGGGTGTCGCACACATGCAGGCAGATGGCGGCGGTTTCATACAGCACCAGCTCGCCGTCGGTGAGCGTGGGGACCAGCCCGTTGGGGTTGAGCTGGCGGTAGGCCTCGGTGCGGTGCGCGCCGGTGGCTGTGTCCACCAGCACTTTCTCGAACGGCACACCCAGCTCTTCGAGCAGGATGTGCGGCACCATGGCCGCGGTGCTGGGCGAGTAATAGAGCTGGATCATGATGCCGCGGGCTTGACCGGCGCCAGGAGATTGGCGTCGCGCGCCAGCAGCCAGCGGCCCTGCTGACGGTGGAACACGGTCAGCGTGTGGCCGGCGCGCTCGACCGCCGCGCCGCCGGGCGGCGTGACGGTCACGCGCAGGTGCGCCCAGGCAAAGGCCCAGTCGCCGCTGACCTGAATTTCCTGCACCTCGCTGTGGCCCTCCAACTGCGGCGCGCCGTTGGCAGATTGCGCTTTCGAGGCTGCCGCAAATTCCGCCTTGCGCATGGGCGGGCGGCCCGGCAGCAGGAATACGGCATCGTCGGCCATCAGGCCCAGCACCGCGTCCACGTCGCCCACTTTCGTCGCCTGCATCCATTCGGCCATCAGGGCCCGAATCTGCGCTTCGTCATTTGCCATGCTGTGTCTCCGTTCCAGGGAAATCAAGGTTCAGGGAAGGTTCAGGGCGCCGGGGTGGCCACGCCAAACAGGCCCGCCGCATTGCCCCAGCCAATGCCGCGCGCCACATCGGGCGGCAGGTCGCCGAGCCAGACGCGGTAGCCCTTCATGAGTTCGTCGTAAGACTGCCAGCGCTGGTTGACCCAGGTGTCCGAGCCGATCATGAAACGGGCCGGGTATTTGAGCAGCAGCGTGCGCCATTCCTCGCAAAGCTTTCCAGCCCCGCAGGTCAGGCCCGGCCGGTAGGACAGCTCGCCCATCAACGTCGGGTAACGCGCCAGCAGCGCGTCCACGCGCGCGGCCGGTGCACCGCCGATGCCGGTGTGGGCCCAGATCAGCCGCGCTCCGGGCGCATGCGCCATCAGCAGGTCAATCGCCACATCGTCCACATGCGCCAGCACGGCCAGCTTGTTCTTTTCCGCGAACTGCATCAGCTTTTTCGCGACCGGTCCGTTGGCATTGGCGCTGTTGTAGAGGTGGAATTCCCCGATGCCCTTGTACGGCCCGGCCTGCGCGCCGGTGACGCCGCGTGCAAACTCGGTCTGCACCATCTCGTCAATCGTTTCGTCGCGAAACCAGTTGTCGTAATCGGCACGGTTGCGGTAGAGGCGGATGAAGGGCACCACGGTGACGCCGGCCTGCTTCGTTTCAGGCAGGGACGCCAGCGCCCGGGTGCCGTCGTTGGGCCGGGAGTTGGCGACGATGGCACGCACGCCGTTGCGTTTCATGCGCGCCAGCACATCGGCCGGCCCGTGCGGCCCCGCACATGGTGCCCCCACGCTTGCCGCTGCGCGTGCTGCACTGCCCCCCGGGGGGGCTGAACTTGCTTGGGACGGCCCGGCGCTGCGTTCGCCGCAACCCCAAGCCTCGACGTTGTAGTGCAGGTGCGTATCAAACAGCGGGCCGGTGTAGTCTGCCGCCTCTGCAAAAGCCGCAAACGCTACCAAAACAATAGCTATCCACGCCCGTCCAACAAGGGCTGGAGCCCTAAAAGGCTTGAGAATTTGAAGCCGGTCCATGTTTGCTCCCTCAAAAGATTTGCACCGGCAGACCCACGATGGCGTCATGGATGGTGGTTTGCGAATAGATCTCGTAGCTGGTGCCACCCGGAAAACCCAGAACCGTCATGTAGATGGTGTTTCCGCCGCCCCCGGGGCCGATGTCGTAGCCGCCACCATTGGGCGGGCTGCCGATGTTGCGCCCGAACACCCGGGGCGCCACGCCGCCCGCATTTTGCATCTGCCCGGTCGCCATGATTTTGCGGGCCAGAATGTTGCCGGTGGTGTTGGGCGCCCTGTTTGGCACCCCGGCGGGCGAGACATGGGCGCAGTACATCATTCCGCCGTTTTCGGCCATGCAGAAAGCACAGCCCGTGAATTGCGTGGTCACCATGATGTGTGCGCCGCTCAACTGAAACCCCCGCAGGGTATTGAAGTTGACGGTGTTGATGTCATGCAGCGCAGGCGGCACCAGCGCGGGCACATAACGCGGGTCGGTCCAGTGAAAAGCCGTCACGCTTTCCACCTGGATCTGCGCCGCATAGGCCGGGAAGACGCCGTTATCGACGGCGAAGACATAACGGTCCCGTGCCGGCTCGTAAAAGAAGCTGCAGGGCCGGATGTTCTGGGCGGCGACGGGGTTGTGGTTGCCCGATCCCCTGACCACCACCTTGCTGAAGCGCAGGAAGTTCAGCGGGTTGGCCTGCAGCTCAAGCAGTGCCGCATCGGCACCCGCATGGCCGCCATTGACCTGGTCCAGCACACAGCCGGCCTTGCGGATATAGCTGGCCAGCTGCTGGCGCACGGTGGAAAAGCTGATCTGCCCGATCTGGGTCTTGGGAAAGGTGAAGGTCCCGTCAAAATGCCTGATCGCCGTCCACAGCAGAAACAGCGCCCGCGCCATCTCGCGGCGCGGATCTTCGAAAACATGTTTGCCCAGCGACAGGCTGGTTGACAAGGCGTCGTAGCCGGGGGACATCACCCCCAGCGGATGGGCCGCCGCCATGAAGGCCTGGACCAGCTGGTCGGCGGCCGCGCGTTCGGGCGCCGTGACCAGGTTGGTGTTTTGCAGGTAGTTCCGCGTGTCTGCAATGCGCTGCGTCGATGTCTTCGCCATCGCTGGTGCTGGTCCCGTTGAAGTCGCGTTGAAGTCCCGTTGAATGTGTCCGTGACGCCGAAAAAAGCGATGTTAGCCGCCCCACCGCGGGGGCGGCCCGGCTGAAGCCTCAGCCGACGTGCTTGGCGAAGAAATCCAGCGTGCGCTGCTTCGCCAATTTTGCCGCCGCCTCGTTCCAGGAGCCGCGCTGATCGCAATTGAAGCCGTGGTTGGCTTCATAAACGTGGACCTCGACACCGGGCTGGGCCTTCTTGAACGCTTCGACGGTGTCCAGCGGAATCCAGTGGTCCTGGTTGCCGAAGTGCGCCAGCACCGGGCAGGCCGGCTGGCGCGCAGGTTCATCGCCCGCCGTCATGCCACCGCCGTAATAAGGCACGGCTGCCGACAGGCCCGACAGTGTGCAGGCCGCGCGCCAGGTCAGCAGGCCGCCCCAGCAGAAACCAACGATGCCGACCTTGCCGCCCGAAGTCTGGGCTGCATGGTTGATGGCGGCCTGGATGTCCTGCAACACGCCAGGCGCCGGCAGCGCCTCCACAGCGGTCTTGAGCGCAAAGCCGGCGTTCATGTCGGCTTCGGTGTAGCCCAGCTCGACACCAGGCTTGACGCGGTGAAAGGTGGCCGGTGCCACCGCCAGGTAACCGGCGGCCGCGTAGCCATCAGCGACCGAACGGATGTGCGAGTTGACGCCGAAGATTTCCTGCAGCACCACAATCGCGCCGCGGGTTTTGCCCGAAGGTTCAGCCACGTAGGCGGGAAAAGTAAAACCGTCGGCGGATTTGAGGTCGATGAAATTGGCCATGTGAAAATTCTCCTGAAAAAAGGCGGGAAAGGAATGCGGTTCAATTTACGCCGCAGCGAGTTTTTTCTCAAGCAGGTCCAGCCGGTCCTGGCCCCAGAAGATCTCGCCGTTCACGACATAACTCGGCGCACCGAACACGCCGGCCTCGATGGCCTGCCGTGTGTGCGCCTCATAAATCTGCTGGACCTCCGCTGCCTTCGACTGCGCCATCCGCGCGGGATCCCCGCCGCTGGCGAGCAGGATTTCTGCCAGCACCCCATCGCTGGCAATGTCACGCTCTTCGACCCACACCGCGCGGAAAATGGCGCCGGCCAGTGCCATCGCCGCTGCGCTGCCGTCGTGCTGGCCCACCGCGGTGATCAGCCGCGCAGCCGGATCGCCGCCCACCGGGAAAAATTTCGGCTGGCGGTTCAGCGGCATCTGCAGGTGCTCGCTGAAGCGTTGCAGCTCCACCAGCCGGTAAGCCTGGCGCTGCGGCGCGCGCTGGCCCAGCGGCAGACCGCCGGAGATCGGGAAAATTTTTCCGAAGTCCACCGGCAGCACCCGCACAGCGGCGCCGGCGGCCTGGGCAATCTGCGCAAATCGTGTGTGGCCCAGATAGGTCCAGGGGCTTTGCGGCGTGAAGTAATAGTCGATGGTGGTGCTCAAGAAGGTCTCCCGCAGGCTGTGCAGCCGATGATGTACATTGATTCGAGCCCCCGGTTGTAACCGGGTTTGTCATTTTCCGCTGGAGACCGGTTTTGTCACCCATTGTCCTGATCACCGGAGCGTCGCGCGGCATAGGCGCCGCCACAGCGCTGCTGGCCGCCCGCCAGGGTTATGCCGTCGCCGTCAACTACACGTCCAACTCGCTGGCCGCCGACGAGGTGGTCCGGCAGATCCGCCAGGGCGGCGGCACGGCCATCACCGTGCAGGCCGATGTGGCCGACGAGTCGCAGGTGCTGGCCATGTTTGAAAAAGTCGATGCCAAACTGGGCCGCCTGACGGCGCTGGTCAACAACGCCGGCGTGGTGGACCGCACCGAACGCGTGGACAGCATGAGTATGGCGCGCCTCAAGCGCATCTTTGACATCAACGTGATCGGCACCATGGTCTGCACACGCGAAGCGGTCCGGCGCATGAGCACGCGCTACGGCGGCACGGGCGGTGCCATCGTCAACCTCTCCAGCGTCGCCGCCCGCCTGGGCGCGCCGGGCCAGTATGTGGATTACGCGGCCGCCAAGGGCGCGATTGACACCTTCACCATCGGCCTGTCCAGGGAGGTGGCGGCCGAAGGGATTCGGGTCAACGCGGTGCGCCCCGGCATCATCGAGACCGAGATTCACGCCTCGGGCGGCCTGCCCAACCGCGCACGCGACCTGGCGCCCCAGGTGCCCATGCAGCGCCCCGGCAGCGCCGACGAAGTGGCGCAGGCCATCGTGTGGCTGCTGTCCGACAATTCCAGCTACACCACCGGCGCCACGCTGGATGTGACGGGGGGCAGGTAAACCTGCGGGGGTGCCGGCATTCCGGGCGAGGACTCGCCGATGCCGCCCGGCGACCGTTCAACGCAAGGCCCCCGGCAGCTGGGCCAGATCAGTCTTCACGGCCCGCAGGACATCACCCCAATCCCTTGCCTTTTCCTGCCTGTAAAGCCTGGCCGAGGGGTACCAGGGGCTGTCGGTCCTGCGCAACTGCCACAGCCAGAAATTGCCATGGCCGAGAAGAATCCAGGTCGGCTTGCCCAGCGCACACGCCAAGTGGGGAACACTGGTGCAGGTGCTGATGACCAGGTCCAGGCCATCGATCAGCGCCGCCGTGTCCGAAAAATCCTCCAGCTCGTCACCCAGGAACCTGATCTGTGTTTGGGCGTGAAACAGCGCCTTGTCGTCGTCCTTGATGACTTTCTGCAGGCAGACGAATTCAAAGGCATCCAGATCTTCCGGCAGGCATGCTCTGAATTCGGCAAAAGACATGCTTCGGATGCGATCACTTTCAAAACGGGAGGCACTGCTCCAGACCAGGCCGACACGCGGTTTCGTCTTGCGCCCGAGTTTTTCCCGCCAGCGGGCCGCCTTCTGCTTGTCCACATCGATATAACGCGGCTGCGACGGAATGCTGCCTGCATCCGTCCTGAACGCAAGCGGCAATGACGACAGCGGGCAATGGACATCAAACGGGGGCTATGGCGCGCCCCTGGCGAAGACCTGGGTGCTGCCCTCCAAACCAGC
>CBFGNA010000095.1:0-7789 GCA_965650045.1 uncultured Polaromonas sp. | reverse complement strand
GCCAATTTCGGCCCGGTTCGCCGACAGACCCGTCAACCAACATGGGTTGCATCATCTGCAAAGATCAGCACGCCAAAATAATGGCCTATATCGATTCCGCAATTCGAGAAGGAGCCCGGCTGGAAACCGGTGGCAAGAGACCAGATGATCCTGCCTTGGAAGCAGGTAACTTCGTCGAGCCGACTGTTTTCTCCGGCGTTTCAATGGATATGACCATTGGACGCGAGGAAATATTCGGTCCGGTACTCTCGATTTTCAAGTGGGACGACGAGGCCGAGTTGCTTAAGGAAGTTAACGCGTTGGACGTAGGTCTAACCGCAGCCATTTATACGAATAACTTATCAGTTGCGCATCGCTTTGCAAGTCGTATTGAGGCTGGGTATATCTGGGTCAATCATTCTGCCCAGCACTTCCTTGGAACTTCTTTTGGCGGCTACAAAATGTCCGGGATTGGGCGTGAAGAGTCAATTGAAGAGTTGATGTCCTTCACTCGGCACAAAAACGTTTATATAAGTTACTGACCTAGCTGAGCGTCTCCAGCGCATGTCCGCCGAAAAGCGTATGCGCGTCGCCGCTTTGCGCAGTTCGGTCGCACCAAAACGATCCCAAAACCAGCTTTGGAAGCGATCCGACTGCCTCCTCGAGTGCTACCGTGCTGAGCAAGCCGCTGGGTCTGTGGGCCCAATTCAAGTTCTTAGGGCTCGAATCATCCATTTTCTCTAACCAGAGCCTGATCCGCGCGGTAGTTATGCTGGTAAGTGAAGCCGCAACGTTGCCTGCCGAAATTAGGCGGTAGAGCTCTCCATCCAGGGGAAATCGTTCAAATACCGGTTCTGGTAGAGGGCGCCGGGTCCTTGGGCCACGATCTCGTCGCGTGCAGAAATGACGAACTGCGATTGATAAAAAATACGAGTCTACAGCCACGATTCGATGACTGCGCTCCCCCAGTCGGTCGGGTTCCCAATTCTCGAATCGTTCGGCAGAGAGCCGTATTCGAACACTCGCATTACGCTTACCGTTCCGTAGTTGCCACAGGGTCCAAGGCAGATCAAATCGCTTTTGGGCCAGTTCAAAAAATTCGTGTGGAGTTCAGTTATCTCTTGTAATCCACAGCCGCCCCCGACCAGTGCTACCGCGCTGGCCGTGTGGTGTGGCGAGCAGGTCGGGCGCTGCGCCCAGCGCTCCAGCGAAAAACGCCCGCCCAGGGAGGCGATGGCCGCGCTTTGCAGTGCTTCTTCGGTGCTCATGGCCGGCAACAGACCGGCAAAACGCTGCGCCAGCATGGACTTGCCGGACCCCGGCGCGCCCATCATCAGCACGCTGTGCCCGCCAGCCGCGGCGATTTCCAGCGCCCGCCGGGCCGCGGCCTGGCCCTTGACGTCCGACAGATCGGGGTAGACCGCCTCGGCATGGTGTGCACTGGCCTGCAGGCGGACCCAGCCCGCGCTTGGCTCCGGCGGCGTGTCACCGGGCAGGAACTGGCGCACCACGTCGAGCAGGTGCCTGGCGCGGTACACCTCGGTGCCGGGCACCAGCGCGGCTTCCTCGGCGCTGCCTTCCGGCAGCACCAGCCGGGGTTTGGCAGCTTCTGCCTCCAGGCCCGGCAGCGCCAGGCTCATCGCAAGCGCCCCCCGGATGGGACGCAATTCGCCGCCCAGCGACAGCTCCCCGGCGAACTCATGGCCTTCCAGCTTGCGTGACTCGATCTGTCCGCTGGCCGCCAGGATGCCCAGTGCAATCGGCAGGTCGAAGCGTCCCGAATCCTTGGGCAGGTCAGCGGGCGCGAGATTGACCGTGATGCGCTTGTTGCCGGGAAATTCCAGCCCGGTGTTCTGGATGGCGGAGCGCACGCGTTCGCGCGCCTCCTTCACTTCTGTCTCTGCCAGCCCCACCAGGGTGAAGCTCGGCAAGCCATTGGCAAGGTGAACTTCCACACAAACGGGGTGGGCCTGCATGCCCAGCAGGGCACGGCTTTGCACTAAAGACAGGCTCATGATCTCGACTTCTCCCTGATTTGCACCATAAAAGCGCATGCAGATTCGCACCAATCAAGTGCATATCTTGTATTTATTTCAGTTCACTGTAACGCGACAGCCTTGGTGGGCGACGACAACAAGCCTGAAGCCTACAAAATTTGGCACGCTCCGTGCTAAAGGAAACCCGTATTCAGGAAACAAGTCCTTTCAATTTACCTTTACCTCTGGAGCCATCGATGAAATTCAAAGCCACCCACATCGCCGTCGCCGCCGCTTTCCTCGCAGCAGGCAGCGCTTTTGCCCAGGCCGCAGCACCTGCGCCGGAGTCCACCGTGTCTTACAACATCGGCGCCACCACCGACTACCGCTATCGCGGCATCTCGCAAACCGGCAAGAAGCCTGCCATCAACGGCGGTATCGACTATTCACACAGCAGCGGCTTTTACCTCGGCACCTGGGCATCGAGCATCAAGTGGATCAAGGATTCGACCGCCAACCCCAACACCACCAAAGGCCCGGTTGAAATCGACTTCTACGGCGGCTACAAGGGTTCGCTGGCTGAAGGTCTGGGTTACGACGTCGGTGGCCTGTACTACCTGTACGCCGGCAACAACATGAAAGACACCGCTGGCTTCGTCAGCCCGAATACCTTTGAGGTGTACGGCGCCCTGACGTTCGGCATCGTCACTGCGAAATACTCGCACGCCACCACCAACCTGTTCGGCACCGCCAACAGCAAGAACAGCGGTTACCTTGACCTCAGCGCCAACTTTGACCTCGGCTCGGGCTGGTCGATTGTTCCGCACGTCGGCGCTCAAAAGATCAAGAACGGCAACTCCTACTCCGACTACTCGATCACCGTCAACAAGGACATCGATGGCCTGATCCTGAGTGCCGCATTGGTGGGCACCAGCGGCCTCGGCGGCGCCTACACCCTGCCAGGCTCCGGCACGCGTGACCTCGCCAAGGACGGCCTGGTGCTCTCGATCAAGAAAAATTTCTGAACCACACTGCATCTAGTTGAGGCAAAGGACAACACATGAAACTCGTAACGGCCATCATCAAACCGTTCAAGCTGGACGAAGTGCGTGAAGCACTTTCCGGCATCGGCGTGCAGGGCATCACCGTGACCGAAGTCAAGGGCTTCGGCCGCCAGAAGGGTCACACCGAGCTGTATCGCGGCGCGGAATACGTCGTCGATTTCCTGCCCAAGGTCAAGATCGAAGCGGCGGTGTCCGACGAACTCGTTGACCGCGTCATCGAAGCCGTCGAGGGCGCTGCCCGCACCGGCAAGATCGGCGACGGCAAGATCTTCGTCTACAACCTGGAGCAGGTTGTGCGCATCCGCACCGGCGAAACCGGCAAAGAAGCGCTGTAAGGCTCAACCCATCAAGAGAACATCAACATGAAAAAACTACTTGCCTCCCTGGCTTTGGGTTTGAGCCTGTTCACCGGCGCTGCCGCTGTGCTGGCCCAGGCCCCTGCGGCAGCTCCCGCCGCCTCCGAAGCTGCCGCACCGGCAGCACCCGCAGCGGCAGCCACACCGGCGCCGGCCGCTGCCGCTGCACCAGCTGCTGCCGAAGCTGCCGCACCCGCTGCGCCCGCTCCGGTTCCCAACAAGGGCGACACCGCCTGGATGATGGTCTCCACCATGCTGGTCATTCTGATGACGGTTCCCGGCCTGGCACTGTTCTACGGCGGCCTGGTCCGCAGCAAGAACATGCTGTCGGTCCTGATGCAGGTCATGGTCACCTTCTCGATGATCGTGGTGCTGTGGTTCATCTATGGCTACAGCCTCGCGTTCACCGAGGGCAATGCCTTCTTCGGCGGCTTTGACCGGCTGTTCATGAAGGGCGTCTGGGACAACGTCGCGGGCACTTTCGCCAACGGCGCGACCTTCAGCAAAGGCGTTGTGATTCCTGAAATCGTCTTCGCTGCCTTCCAGGCCACCTTCGCCGGTATCACCTGCGCACTGATCGTCGGCGCCTTTGCCGAACGCATGAAGTTCGCCGCCGTGCTGATGTTCATGGTCATCTGGTTCACCTTCAGCTATGCACCGATGGCGCACATGGTCTGGTTCTGGATGGGCCCTGATGCCTACACCGCTGCCGGTGTGGTTGACGAAATGACTTCGAAAGCCGGTTACATCTGGCAGTCGGGCGCGCTTGATTTTGCCGGCGGTACCGTTGTGCACATCAACGCCGCTGTCGCGGGTCTGGTTGGCGCCTACATGGTGGGCAAGCGTATCGGTTACGGCAAAGAAGCCATGGCGCCTCACAGCCTGACACTGACCATGGTCGGTTCGGCCCTGCTGTGGGTGGGCTGGTTCGGTTTCAACGCCGGTTCCGCGCTGGAAGCCAACGGCTTCGCCGCCCTGGCCTTCATCAACACCCTGGGTGCGACCGCCGCTGCGGTGCTGGCCTGGTGCGTCGGTGAAGCGCTGATGCGCGGCAAGGCGTCGATGCTGGGTGCAGCATCCGGTGCCGTCGCCGGCCTGGTGGCGATCACCCCCGCAGCCGGCAACGTCGGCATCGGCGGTGGCCTGATCATCGGCCTGGTCGCTGGTTTTGCCTGCCTCTGGGGTGTCAATGGCCTGAAGAAAATGTTGGGTGCGGACGACTCGCTCGACGTGTTCGGCGTGCACGGTATCGGCGGTATCCTCGGCGCGCTGCTGACCGGTGTGTTCAATTCGCCTAGCCTGGGCGGCCCCGGCTACGTGGCTGACTGGGTCACGGCCACCATGGTCACCGCTGCGGATTACTCCATCGTCGGCCAGGTCTGGATCCAGCTCAAGGCGGTCCTGATCACCCTGGTCTGGTCCGGTGTGGTGTCCTTCGTTGCCTACAAGATCGTGGACCTGACCATCGGCCTGCGTGTCAGCGAGGAAGACGAGCGCGAAGGCCTCGACATTACCTCCCACGGCGAAACCGCCTACAGCCGCTAAACCCGGCACACGCCGCAGCTGCCTGGCAGCTGCGGCAGGATTTTGAAATAGCGAGAGTCTCCTTTGGATGTTCGGCCCGCCAGAACTTCGGTTCCAGCGGGCCATTTTTTTTGCGAGTGGAATCCGGGCTCCTGCACAATGGCAGCAGGAGACGCCATGAACAACGATTTCATCACCTTGTCGGAGGGCAGCCTGCGTTGCGAGGTCAAGCCAGCTCTGGGCGGCTGCATCACCGGCCTGTGGTTTCAGGACCTCCCGGTGTTGCGCTCGACCCCCGCTGCCGAACTCGCCACGGTCCGGCTTTCAGGCAGCTACCCGCTCGTGCCCTTTTCCAACCGCGTCGGCCATGCCACGCTCAAGTGGGAGGGCACCAGCCACCCGCTGGTGCAGAACAACGGCCCCGAGCCGCATGCCATCCACGGCATCGGATGGCAACGGCCCTGGGAGGTGCTGGAGCATGACGGCGCCTTGCTGATGCTGGCCTGCGAGCACCGCGCCGACGCGGCCTGGCCTTTTGCCTTTGACGCCTCGCAGACCTTCCGCCTGCGCGGCAATGTGCTGGAGTTGACGCTGAGCATGACCAACCAGTCGTCCGTTCCTGCGCCGGCCGGTCTTGGCTGGCACCCTTACTTCGTCAAGCGGCCGGGCAGCCACATCACGTTCGGTGCCACCGGGCGCTGGGAAATGAACGTCGAGAAATTGCCCACGCACCGAGAACCTTCCGGGGGTCTGGATGCCGACTGCGCCGGCCTCGACGTTGATCACTGTTTTGACGGCTGGGACGGCTGCGTCACGCTGCGTGACGAGTTGCTGCAAACCCGCATCAGTGCCAGCCTGAGCCGGCTGGTGGTTTTCACCAACGGCACCCGCGACTTCGTGGCCATCGAGCCGGTCAGCCATGTCAACAACGCCGTCAACCTGCTGCAGGCCGGCGCTGCGCCGGCGGGTGATCTGGGCATCGAGGTGCTGGCGCCCGGCGAGTCCATGAGTGTGCAAATGAGCATTGCGGTGGAGAGCGCCCCATGAGCCCGCCCTGGCAAACGGTGGTGGCTTCGCCCAGCGAACTCGGCGAATCACCTTTCTGGCACCCGGAGGAGCAAATGCTTTATTGGGTGGACATTCCCGGCCGCCAGCTTCACCGCTGCAACGTTTTCATGCAGACGGTGGAAAGCTGGCCGCTGCCCTCGGAGCCCGGCTGCATCGCGCCGGCCCGCACGCAGGGTGTAGCCAGCGGCCTGGTGATCGCCCTGCGTGACGGCATCTACCGAGCGCGGCAGTGGGGCGGGCCGCTGGAGCGGTTGTTGCCGGCCGGGCACGATACCGCCACCACCCGCTTCAATGATGGCAAGGCCGATCCCGCGGGCCGGTTCTGGGCCGGCACCATGTATGAGCCGCGCGACGTGGCGGCAGCGCAGCTTTTTTCCATGGACTGCCGCGAGGGTCGCCCGCCGGTGCTGGAGCGCAAGGCCGGCGATGCCACCATCGCCAACGGCCTGGCCTGGTCGCCTGACGCTGCCACCGTGTACTGGACCGACACCACCGCGCATGTCATCCGCGCCTGGGACTGGGACCCGGTCAGCAACAAGATGCAGCGGAGCCGCGTTTTCCGGAAGTTTCCGCCCAAACCGGCCGGCTGGCAGCCCGGCATGGCGGGCGCGTCAGCGGCTTATGGCGGCCGGCCTGATGGCGCTTCGGTGGACGCCGAAGGCAATTATTACGTGGCGATGTTCGAAGGTGGCCGGGTGCTCAAGCTCTCTCCTGGCGGCGAGCTGCTGGCCGCGATCGCCACGCCCACGCTGTGCCCGACCATGGTGTGTTTTGGCGGTGACGATCTGCGCACGCTTTACCTCACCACGGCCCGCCACGGCCGGCCTGCGGCCGAACTGGCGGCGATGCCTGCGTCGGGCTGCGTGTTTTCCATGCGGGTAGAAGTGCCCGGTTTGCCGGTGAACTATTTTCTGGACTGAGGCCGCGCCCCGGCCCACTGCAAATAACTAACGGCCAGCATTCAAAAAAATCAAACCGGGCGGATCCACCCCGCCTTACCATCTCCGCCATGGATGCAGCGCTTCAATCGATCATCAGCCAGGTGCAGGCGGCCGCCGCAGCCGGCACCGCCCTGCGCATTCGCGGCGGCGGCAGCAAGGACTTTTACGGCGAACCGGCCACCGGCGAGCTGCTGGACACCCGGCCGCTGACCGGCATCACCAGTTACGAGCCCAGCGAACTGGTGGTCACGGTGCGGGCCGGAACAACGCTGGCCGAGCTTGAGGCGGTGCTGGCCGAACGTGGCCAGTGCCTGCCCTTCGAGCCGCCGCATTTTGAAGGCGTCACTTACAGTGGCACGGCCACCGGGAGCGTAGCGACCGTAGGTGGCATGGTGGCCGCCGGCCTGAGCGGTCCGGCGCGCGCCAGCGTGGGCGCGGTGCGCGACTATGTGCTGGGCCTGACCCTGCTCAATGGCAAAGGCGAACTGCTCACCTTTGGCGGCCAGGTCATGAAAAACGTCGCCGGGTATGACGTGTCGCGCCTGATGTGCGGCGCGCTCGGCACGCTGGGACTGATCACCGAAGTCAGCCTCAAGGTGCTGCCGCTGGCGCCGGCCGAGGCCACCCTGAAGTTTGAAATGGACCAGGCCCGGGCGCTGGCGCAGCTCAATGCCTGGGGTGGCCGGCCGCTGCCGCTCAACGCCAGCTGCTGGGTGGACGACGGGCAGACCCAGACCCTGTACCTGCGCCTGCGCGGCGCGGTGGCGGCCGTGGAGGCCGCCTGCAAGTCGCTGGGCGGCGAACGCCAGGACAACGCGGCCACCGCCCCCGACTGGACCCTGTGCCGCGACCAGCAATTGCCCTGGTTCCTCGAACGCGGC
>CBFGNA010000094.1:0-7837 GCA_965650045.1 uncultured Polaromonas sp. | reverse complement strand
CGATGGCCTGCGCCGGCAACTCAACGCCGCCGGCAAAACGGGCGAACGCATCCTGGCGATCTTTGAACCGCGCAGCAACACCATGAAGCTGGGCACCATGACGGCTCAATTGCCCGGCAGCCTGGCGCAGGCCGATCTGGCGTTTTGCCACGCGGGCGGCCTGGACTGGGACGCACGCGCCGCACTGGCGCCCATGGGTGCCCGTGCGCAGGTGGCCGACAACATCGACGCGCTGGTGGCCCAGGTCAAGGCCGCGGCGCAGCCCGGGGACCATTTGCTGTGCATGAGCAATGGCGGCTTCGGCGGCATCCACGGCAAACTGCTGGAAGCCTTGCGGGGCCCCTGATACTATCGTTTTGATAGCTGCTTGCCCTTGTCTGGCAAGGGCTGTAGGCCGAAAAGGCTTGCCATTCAGTACGTGATGCTCATGCTTTCCACATCAATGTGAATCGCGGGTTTGGCCAGGGCCGCACTGGCGGCACGGGCAAACGCCTGGGCCCAGGCGGGGTCAGCAAACCGGACCCGGCCTGCCGCTTTTGCCACCACCAGCACCTTGTCGGCCGTCAGCAGCTTGCCCGTGGGCCGCAAGGGTTCGCAATCCATCTGCGTGAATTGATCATCGAGCCAGATACGGGCCAGATCGTGCGGCAATGGCTGGACTTCCTCCAGATCCACGCGGATCGGCGGGGCGTTGTTGAACGAAACAGTGACTTCGCTGCGCATGGCATCCTCGCTGGGCTGTTCACGGGGGAACGGACCACCGCAGCTTGGCCGCAGCGGCGCTGGCTGGCAATCGGCTGAAACCCGGGCCGCGGCGGGCGCTTGCGCTTCTTTGCTTCTTTTTTATTTGCGCCCGAGCTGCGCCGGGGCTGTCAGGTCCGTCACCAGGGCGCCTGCAGAATTCGGCCCGCCGGCCGGAGGCGGCGGCAGGTCCGGGTGGCCCGACAGGCCGACCGGGGAATCCGGGTGGCCAAAGCTGCCGCTGCCCGCCTTGTCCGCGGTGGTGGTGATCGATCCTGCGTAATAAAGGCTGGCCAGATCCCGGGCGAGCTGGGCCTCGGGCAGGCCGGTGCGCAGTTGCAGGCGGTCAAACGTCCCCACCTCCTGCGACAGGGCGCGCAGCAGCAGGAGTTGCGAATCCCGCAGCCAGCGCGGCGGCACATCGGGCGCCCGTCGGAAATACACCGGTTTGCTGCGATAACGCGGCGGCAACACATCGCGGCGGGTACGCTGCGCATAAATCCAGCGCAACTGCGACAGGCTGCTGAGCAGAAAGTGCGCCGGCACTCCGCGCGCCGCGAGGGGACGCCGGTCCCAGCGGGCCGCCTCGAAATCAAGCGGGTCAGCGCTCGGGGAAATTCCGATTCGCCACTCATGAAAATCCATCACCGCCAGCAACTCGCCCTTGTGGCTGACTTGGTAGATGCCGGGCAACAACTGGCTTTCGCGCGCAATCAGTTGGCCGCCCAGGGCAAACTGGCAGCACAGCGACCCCAACCGGGTCTCCAGTTGCTGCAAGACTTGGCGCAGGCTGGACGCCGACAGGGGGTCAAAGGTGTACATCGGATCGAGATTGCCGGACACCAGTGGCAGTGAAAACGCAATGGGCCTGTCGATCTCGGCAAGATTGAGCTGAATGGCCCGCTCGGTGGGCCGTCCGGCCAGCACCTTCAGGGTGTCTGCGCTGAGCAGCCTGCTTTTTTCTCCGCTAACCAGCCAGGCATCCGCCTCGGAAAACGCAGCGCACTGCCACAGCGCGTTGCCCCTGGGCAATTGCGCCAGCAAACCTTCCAGATGTTTGCTTTGCTCTGGCGTAAACCCGGCCAGGCCCAAGCACAGAACAGGCGGTTCAAAAGACATGAAGGCTTGGGGGGCGAAAGAGGTGGAGTCCACGTGAAGCTGCCGACATGCAACAACACGTAACTGACTGTACCTCTTTCGACTGCGTCCCGCATCCCACAAATGGGGGAGACGCGAAGAACGGCGGTCAGCCGGCGCGACGCGTCTTTACCGCTTCCGACAGCACGTCGAGCACCGTCAGTGAATCCTCCCAGCCCAGGCAGGCATCGGTGATGCTCTGGCCGTAGTCAAGCGCTTTTGAATCATCCTTGCCCGGCGTGAATTTTTGCGCACCCGCCTTGAGGTGGCTTTCCACCATCAGGCCAAACACCTGACGCGAACCACCGGCCACCTGCGCGGCGATGTCACGCGCCACATCGCGCTGCTTTTCATGCTGCTTGGAGCTGTTGGCGTGGCTGCAATCGACCATCAGCGTGGCAGGCAATTTGGAGGCTTCCAGCTCCTTGCAGGCCGCGGCCACGCTGGCCGCGTCATAGTTGGGCGCCTTGCCGCCGCGCAAAATCACATGGCAGTCCTTGTTGCCGTTGGTCTGCACAATCGCCACCTGGCCATTTTTGTGCACCGACAAAAAGTGGTGGCCACGCGCCGCCGCCTGGATCGCGTCGGTCGCAATGCGGATGTTGCCGTCGGTGCCGTTCTTGAAACCAATCGGCGCCGACAGGCCCGACGCCAGTTCGCGGTGCACCTGGCTTTCGGTTGTGCGCGCACCGATCGCGCCCCAGGCAATCAGGTCGCCGATGTACTGCGGCGAAATCACGTCGAGGAACTCGCTGCCGGCCGGCAGGCCCAGGCGGTTGATGTCGATCAGCAGCTGGCGCGCAATCCGCAGGCCCTCGTCGATGCGGTAGGTTTCATCGAGGTAGGGATCGTTGATCAGGCCCTTCCAGCCGACCGTGGTGCGCGGCTTTTCAAAATAGACACGCATCACGATCTCCAGCGTGCCGGCGTATTTTTTGCGCTGTTCGGCCAGGCGCCGGGCGTACTCCAGCGCCGCTGCCGGGTCGTGGATCGAGCAGGGCCCGATGACCACCAGCAGGCGGTCGTCGGTCCCCGCCATGATGTTGTGAATGTCCTGCCGGGTCTTGCTGATCAGCGATTCGACCGGCGTGCCGCTGATCGGGAAAAACCGGATCAAATGTTCGGGAGGTGGAAGCACGGTGATGTCCTTGATGCGTTCGTCGTCGGTCTGGCTGGTTTTCTCGACGCTCGCATACCAGCTGTCGCTGGTTCGGGTGGCTGTGGCATTCATGGCTGGCTTCCTTGTAGGACTTTGAACAATCAATCGGTAAACGCTGCAGGGCAAAAAAAAACCGCCGGAGGTCCGGCGGTTTTTCAAGATTCTGTGGCGTATTTTT
The DNA here is from genome assembly GCA_965650045.1 of uncultured Polaromonas sp. Classification (GTDB taxonomy): domain Bacteria; phylum Pseudomonadota; class Gammaproteobacteria; order Burkholderiales; family Burkholderiaceae_C; genus Polaromonas. The sequence continues at coordinate 4,622 of CBFGNA010000094.1, read as the reverse complement.
TCTGCTTACGCGAGGATCTCTCTACCGCCGGAGGCGCTTGAGAACCAAAAGTAGGCAAAATAAAATTTCGCGGAGGTCATGGCTGGAATGTAGCACAAGCCGCAGCCAGGGCAAGCACACGCTGCGCGGACGCCTTCGCCTCCCCAACAAGCGCCCCGGGAAGGCCTCTGTTTTCAAGCCGGGGCCGCGGGGGCCTGTCTTCTGGAGCCTATTTCCTCAGCCGCGCCCACCAGCTGCGGGCACGTTCCAGCCGCGACGCATCCATCGCACCCGGCGCGGTTTCGGCCGGGACCTGGTCGCGCAATTGCTCGTACATGTCGATCAGCAGCATGCCTTCACCCAGCGTGCGCCAGGCGACCAGTTCGAACTCCTCCAGCGGGATCGGCGGCCCCTGCGGGTCCTGCGCGCCCCGACCGGCAGGCAACAGCCACTGGCCAATCAGCACCCGGAAATTGTTCAGGGCTGACAGGTAGGAAGCGTATTCGTAGAGGCCACGCCAGGCCGGACTCAGATCAATCACCAGCGTGCGGTGTTGGCGCAGGGTGGTCATCAGGTCCATCAACAAAGGGGCGGCTTGTTCAGGCCCGGCTTCCAGCTTGAGGCGCGACAGCACCGCTTCGATGCTGACCGACAGTCCGCCCATGCCATCGGCCAGTTGCAGCGACTCCTCGTCGGCCATGGCCGACCGCAGGAACTGGCTGAGTTCGTCAAAACTGTGGACGCTGGGAAGCTGGGTCGAGGGATCGATCACCAGTCGCGAATTCATGGACGCCCCCCGAAGCGGCCTTTGGCGGCCCTCAGCCCCCACTGGGGGGCGATGCTGGCGGCCCGGCAAAGCCGGTTCCGCGGCATCCTGGAAGCGAGTCCCTGTCGCACAGCCCGCCTATGCCGTACCGCCCACGGTCAGGCCGTCGATGCGCAGGGTCGGCTGGCCCACGCCCACCGGCACGCTCTGGCCTTCCTTGCCGCAGGTGCCGACGCCGCTGTCGAGCGCCATGTCGTTGCCCATCATGGTCACGCGGGTCAGCGCATCCGGGCCGTTGCCGACAATCGTCGCGCCCTTGACCGGGTACAGGATCTTGCCGTTTTCGACCCAGAAGGCCTCGCTGGCCGAGAACACGAACTTGCCCGAGGTGATGTCCACCTGGCCGCCGCCAAAGTTGGTGGCGTACAGGCCTTTCTTGATGCTGGCGACGATTTCTTCCGGCGCCTTGTCGCCGCCCAGCATGTAGGTGTTGGTCATGCGCGGCATCGGCACGTGCGCATAACTTTCGCGGCGTCCGTTGCCCGTGGGCTTGACGCCGGACAGGCGCGCATTGAGCGAGTCCTGGATGTAGCCCTTGAGGATGCCGTCCTCGATCAGCACGTTGCGCTGGCTGGCATGGCCCTCGTCATCGACGTTGAGTGAGCCGCGGCGGTCGGCAATCGTGCCGTCGTCCAGCACCGTGACACCCTTGGCCGCCACGCGCTCGCCGATGCGGCCGGAAAACGCACTGGAGCCCTTGCGGTTGAAGTCGCCTTCGAGGCCATGGCCGATGGCCTCATGCAGCAGGATGCCGGGCCAGCCAGGGCCGAGCACCACGGTCATCTCACCGGCCGGCGCCGGACGCGCCTCCAGGTTGGACAGCGCCGCGGTCACCGCGTCGTTGACGTATTCATTGATCTGCGCCTCGTCGAAGTAAGCCAGGCCAAAACGCCCGCCGCCGCCGCCCGAACCCATCTCGCGCCGGCTCACGCCGCCGACCTTTTTCTCGGCAATCACGGTGACCGACAGCCGCACCAGCGGCCGCACATCGGCAGCCAGCGTGCCGTCGGCACGCGCCACCATCACCACGTCGTATTCGCTGGCCAGACCGGCCATGACCTGCACGATGCGCGGGTCCTTGGCCTTGGCGAGTTTTTCAACGCGTTCGAGCAACTGGACCTTGGCCGTGCTGCCCAATGTCGCAATCGGGTCCATGTCCTGGTACAGCGCGCGGCCCGGCGCGACCTTGCGCGAGGGCACTTTCACACGGCCGGCGCGGGTGGCGGCCGAAATCGTGCGCACCGTGCGTGCTGCGTCGAGCAACGAAGCCTCGGAAATGTCATCGGAATAGGCAAAGGCGGTTTTTTCACCGCTGACCGCCCGCACGCCCACGCCCTGGTCGATGCTGAAGGAGCCGGTCTTGACGATGCCTTCTTCGAGGCTCCAGCCTTCACTGCGCGTGTACTGGAAATACAGGTCGGCGTCGTCCACGCCCCAGGAGGTGATCTCACCCAACGCTCGCGCCAGGTGCGCCTCCGTCAGGCCAAAAGGTGCGAGCAGCAGCTTTTGCGCAATGTCCAGCCGCTGCGACGTAGCGTCGGCGCGGGGCCGCGCGGTGGCTGCGGTGGCGGCACGGCGGGAAGACGAGGGCGAGGATGTGAGTGAGGTCATGCGGTCATTGTAGGCAGTCTGTCCACGTCGCCACGCCGCAGGGCCTTCCCCGGGCGCGCCCGCCGCCGCGCGGCCCCGGCACTAACTCTGGACCAGGCGCTTGGCTTTGGAAATCGACATCAGGATGCCCACCGCCAGGCCCAGCGTGACCATGGCCGTGCCGCCGTAACTGATGAAAGGCAGGGGCACGCCCACCACCGGCAGGATGCCGCTGACCATGCCCATGTTGACGAAAGCGTAGGTGAAGAAAATCATGGTCACGGCGCCGGCAAGCAGGCGCGAGAACAGCGTGGGCGCTTCGAGGGCAATCGCCAACCCCCGAAAGATCAGGAAAATGAACGCCAGGATCAGCGCCAGGTTCCCGAGCAGGCCAAACTCCTCGGAATAGGCCGCAAAGATGAAGTCGGTGGTTCGCTCGGGAATGAACTCCAGGTGGGTCTGCGTGCCCTGCATGAAACCCTTGCCGAAAACGCCGCCGGAACCAATGGCAATCATGCCCTGAATGATGTGAAAACCCTTGCCCAGCGGGTCGCGGGTCGGATCGAGCAAGGTGCAGATGCGCTGCTGCTGGTAGTCATGCAGCACCGGCCAGCGCATGCCGCGGGCACACAACTCCGGCTCAAACCAGACCAGCAAAAAGATGCAGACCAGGACCAGCAGCACCGGCGGCAGGATCAGCTTCCAGCTCAGTCCGGCAAAAAAAATGACGGCCAGCCCGGCCGCCAGCACCAGCAGCGAGGTGCCCAGATCGGGCTGCTTCATGATCAGGCCCACCGGAACCATCAGCAGCAGGCCGGCCACCAGGAAATCCAGCGGGCGCAGCTGGCCTTCACGTTTCTGGAACCACCAGGCCAGCATCAGCGGCATGGCGATCTTGAGGATTTCGCTGGGCTGGATCACCACACCGAGGTTGATCCAGCGCTTGGCGCCTTTTTTGGTGATGCCGAAAATCGCCACCGCGACCAGCAGCGCCACGCCGGCAACATACAGCGGCACGGCAAAGGTCATGAGACGCTGGGGCGGGATTTGCGCGACAACAAACATGATGAATCCCGCGATCAGCATGTTGCGCCCATGGTCCACAAAGCGGCTGCCATGGTCGTACCCCGACGAATACATGATGAGCAGCCCGGCGCTGGCCAGCAGGAAAACCGCAAACGCCAGCAAGCCGTCAAAGCCCGCGAGCATCGGAGCGGCGCGCTGGAACACAGAGGGTTTGTCGAAAACGGCGGACATGAGCGGGGATTATCTGCCAGCCTTGTGCTGGCGGGGTCTCTCGTCCTCATATCCCGCCAGACACAAGCTTGCAAAAGGCTTCGACAAGCTCAGCCCGAACGGCAAGGGCGATTCACCAGGGATGCCCGGATCCGGTCCGGGACAACACACCGCAACGGATTTGCTATAAATTTCATAGCTTGTTGCGCTTATCCATCAAGGGCTGGAGGCACTTTTTGCTTAAAATTCCAGCCATGCCCACCACCCACCTCCTCTACCTCCATGGTTTCCGCTCCTCCCCGCAATCGGCCAAGGCCAGGCAGGTCGCAGCGTGGATGCAGGCGCGCCACCCCGAGGTGGTCTGGTGGTGCCCGCAGCTGCCACCCTCGCCGCGCGAAGCGATGCGGATGGTCGCCAACGGCATCGCGGGCTGGCCGCGGGGCAGCATGGCGGTGATGGGCTCCTCGCTGGGCGGTTTTTATGCCACCCACGTGGCCGAGACCTGCGGCTGCAGGGCGGTGCTGCTGAATCCGGCGGTAGATCCTGCGCGCGACCTGGCGACGTACATCGGCGAACAAACCGCCTGGCATGACCCGAACGAGCGCTTTTTCTTCGAGCCGCGTTTCGTCGATGAATTGCGCGCCCTGACCCACGGCCCAGTTGCCAGCCCGCAGAACTATTTTGCGGTGATCGCCAAGGGCGACGAGGCGCTGGACTGGCGCGAAATGACCGGCCGCTACCCCGGCGCGCGCATCCGCCTGCTGGAAGGCGGCGATCACGCCATCAGCGACTTCGCCAGCCACCTGCCGGAGGCGATGGATGTCCTGGGCCTCGCCTGAGCCCTGCCGGGGGGCGGCTGATTACACTAGCCGCATAACCAAAGGACGTCGTTTTGTTTGTATTGTTTGAAGAAGCCGGCAAGTTTCTTGCCGGCCGGATTTTGTCCGAGGCCGACAGCTCGCTGCAGGTCGAGCTGGACTCGGGCAAACGG
>CBFGNA010000093.1:0-7914 GCA_965650045.1 uncultured Polaromonas sp. | reverse complement strand
CCCGGCGCCACGCGCAACCCGCACAACCCGGCGCACACGCCGGGCGGCTCATCCAGCGGCTCGGCTGCCGCGGTGGCCGACGGCATGCTGCCGCTGGCGCTGGGCACCCAGACAGCGGGTTCGCTGATCCGCCCGGCAGCCTTTTGCGGCGTGGTCGGCTACAAGCCCAGCCACAACCGCGTGCCGAAAGCGGGGGTCAAAAGCCTGTCGGAAACGCTGGACACCGTCGGCGGCTTCGCGCGCAGCGTGCGCGATGCGGGACTGCTCGGAGCCGTACTGACCAGCGACGCCCGGCTGGCCGACCCTGCCGCGTTTGCGCAGGCCGGGGCGCCGCGCATCGGCTGGTGCCAGACCCCTGAGTGGGCGCAAGCCGATGCAGATACACAACAGGCGTGGGCCCAGGCCGAAAGGTCGCTGCCCGGACACAAACCACCGCTGGCGCTTCCGGACAGCCTTACCGGCCTGGTGGCGGTTCAGAAGGCCATACAGGCTTTCGAAACCGCGCGTTCCCTGAGCCATGAACGCCTGCATCACCAGCACCAGTTGAGCGCGCCGCTACAGGCCCTCATCGCCGATGGCCTGGCCATCCGCGGCGAAACCCATGCGCTGAATTTCCAGGCGACCGCCAGCGCGCGGCAACAGGCCGCAGACCTGTTCAGGGCATACGACGTGATCCTTGCGCCCAGCAGTATCGGCGAGGCGCCAGCCGGGCTGGACGGTACGGGCGATCCACTCTTCTGCCGCGGTTGGACCCTGCTGGGCCTGCCCTGCGTGCATCTGCCATTTGCGCGCGGACGCAGCGGCTTGCCGGTCGGCCTGCAACTGGTCGGCGCGTATGGCGACGATCACCGGCTGCTGTCTGCTGCCCACTGGATTCACCAGCGCCTGGCCGGCTGACAACGCCAGCATGGCGCAGCGTTCGCGCCATGGCTTCTTCATCAAATCGACCTCCAGCCCCCGTCCAGCGGGCGCAAGCAGCTCCTGATTTAATAGCGAATCAAGATACGTCCGGAGCGAGCAGTCCCTGCGCCACCGTCGGGTAGTGCAACTTCACGCGCAGCTCCTGCTTGAGTCGCTGATTCGCGAGCCGTCTTGATTCACTCATGAAACTCAGCAGCATCAGCGGCAAGGTCTCCTGCGCGCTGCTGCGTGCCATGCGCGGCGGCCGCGGCAGACCATAAAGATCGGCGGCCAGATCGAAGTAGTCGCCCATCTTGAGTTCGGTGTCGTCGCTGGCATTGGTGATGCGCTGCGGCTTGCCGCGCCACAGCGCCGCCAGGCAGGCGTACGCCAGGTCATCGGCATGGATGTGGTTGGTGTACACGTCATCCTGCTGTTGCAGCACCGGCGTGCGCTTGAGCAGGCGCGCGCGCGGCGTGCCGTTCTCGCGGTCGGGCGCGTAAATCCCGGGAATGCGCAAGGTGTGTACCCGCACCCCGCTGGCGCGTCCGAAAAAACGCAGCTGCTGCTCGGCATCGACGCGGCGCTGGGCGCGTGGCGTGTGCGGATTCACGGCGCGCACCTCGCTGGCCCAGGCGCCGTCGCAATTGCCATACACGCCGCTGGTCGAGCCGTACACCATGGACTGCGGCAGCCCGCGCAGGCGCAAGGCGCGCAACAGCGCCAGGGTGCGCGGGTCGCGCCGCCAGTCGGGCAGGTTGTCGCCCGGCGGCGGCGCCAGGTGGATCACCCGCGTGGCCAGCCCGGCGAGGCGGCGCAGGCTTGCGGGCTGGTCCAGGTCGCCCGCCAGCGGTGTGATGCCGCGTGCGCGGAACGCAGGGACTTTGTCGGGAGAAGAGGTCAGCGCCAGCACACGCACCTGCGGCGGCAGCCGGCGGGCCACGCGCAGGCCGACGTCGCCGCAGCCGACGATGAGCACACGCTGGCGGCGAAAGCGTGAAGGCAGGGCACCAAGGGGACTTTGGTTTGAGGGCAAAATTGGGGACGCCGCTGAAAAACAGCGTGAAGTTATAACAACAGACAACGTCCAAGGATAACCAGTATGACTTTCAACGTCACCGTGCTGCCCAGCGGCCGCGCCTTCACCGCCAACCCCGATGAGGCCCTGCTCGCCGCGGCCATCCGCCAGGGTGTCGGCATGCCTTATGGCTGCAAGGACGGCGCCTGCGGTTCCTGCAAATGCAAAAAGATTGAAGGCACCGTGGTGCACGGCCCGCATCAGCTCAAGGCGCTGAGTCACGAAGAAGAAGCCGCCGGCTACATCCTGACCTGCTGCGGCGTGCCGCAAACCGATGTGGTGCTGGAGTCGCGCCAGGTCACCGATGAAAGCGCCTTCCCGATCAAGAAAATGCCGACCCGCGTCAACACCATGACGCGCGCCTCGCATGACGTGATGATCATCCGCCTGCAACTGCCGGCCAGCGACGTGTTCAAGTACCACGCCGGCCAGTACGTGGAGTTTTTGCTGCGCGACGGCGACCGCCGCAGTTATTCCATGGGCAACGCGCCGCACACGCAAATGGACAACCCCGGCGTCGAACTGCACATCCGCCACATGCCTGGCGGCAAGTTCACCGAGCATGTATTCACGGCCATGAAGGAAAAGGAAATCCTGCGCGTCGAAGGGCCGTACGGCAGCTTCTTCCTGCGCGAGGACAGCGACAAACCCATGGTGCTGCTGGCCTCGGGCACCGGCTTTGCGCCCATCAAGGCGCTGATCGAGCACATGCAGTTCAAGGGCAGCACGCGCCCGGCTGTGCTGTACTGGGGCGGCCGCCGGCCGGCCGACCTGTACATGCACGACTGGGTCATGGGCAAGGTCGCGGAGATGCCCAACCTGACGTACGTGCCGGTCATCTCTAACGCCCTGCCCGAGGACAACTGGACGGGCCGCACGGGCTTTGTGCACAAGTCGGTGCTGGAAGACTTCCCCGACCTGTCGGGCCACCAGGTCTATGCCTGCGGCGCACCCATCGTGGTCGATTCGGCCCGCGCCGAATACACCGCCGCCGGCGGCCTGCCTGAAGAAGAGTTTTTTGCGGATTCATTCACGACCGAGGCGGACAAGGCCAAAGCGCTGGCCTGAACTTCGTTCAGCGCTTGTTCTCGGGGATCTGAGGCATCACGCCGCGTCTGCGGTGTGCTTGCTGCGGTAGATCCAACTCCCCACTGCCATCCCCCGCCCTTCCCTCGCCCCGCTGGGCAATGGAAGGGAGCCTCATGTGGCCGCGTGCGCTGCGCTCGCGTGCAAACATGACGGTCTGTTGGGATTCCCGCAGAAGAAGCGCTGCGCGCTTCTTCTGCTCCGGATTTCTTGTCCCCGTATTGGTCTTTATCCCCCACCCGTCGGGCTGGGCCGAGGAGCGCAGGTCAAAGCGGATCAGGGATCGCGATTGTCTGAGGCGCAGCCGAGTTCGAGCGAGACCCCGCTTTGACCGAGCACCGGAGGTTGCCCCGCAGCGCAGGGGATCCAGACCATCGGGTCGCCTTTTTCTTTGCTTACTTTCTTTTTGGCGACGCAAAAAGAAAGTGAGTTGCCGCCGGGCAACCCCCGGCTTGTTGGCACACCTCAAACAACCGAAGCGAAGTAAAGAAGGCTTCGACAGGCTCAGCCCGAACGGGCGAGTAGTTGATGAACATGGATCCCGGATCCAGTCCGGGATGACAAGTCACAGGGAGTTTTGCTATTAATTCGATAGCTTCTCACGCCCGCCAGCCGGGGGCCAGAGCCGCTTTTTAGTTGCAAAAGCGCAATCAGTGCCGGAAGTGCCGCACGCCGCTGAGCACCATCACCACGCCGCGTTCATCGGCCGCAGCAATGACTTCTTCATCACGCATGCTGCCGCCCGGCTGGATCACGCAGGTCGCGCCGACATCGACCACCACGTCGAGCCCGTCGCGGAAGGGGAAGAACGCATCGCTGGCCACGGCAGACCCCTTGAGGTCCAGACCGGCGTTGGCCGCCTTGATGGACGCGATGCGCGCCGAATCGATGCGGCTCATCTGGCCGGCGCCCACACCCAGCGTCATGCCGCCGCCGCAGAAGACGATGGCGTTGGACTTGACGTACTTGGCCACCTTCCAGGCAAACAGCAGATCCTGCAGTTGCGCCGGCGTCGGCTGAAGCTTGCTGACGACCTTGAGGTCGGCCAGCGCGAGTTCGTGGTTGTCCGCGGTCTGCATCAAGAGGCCCGAGCCGACACGTTTGACGTCCATCAGGTTGCGGCCCTGCTGCCAGGCCGTGTCGCCACCGGGCGGCAGGTCGATCTGCAGGATGCGCACATTGACCTTGCTCTTGAACACCGCGAGCGCCTCGGGCGTGAAGGCCGGAGCCATCAGCACCTCGACAAACTGCTTGGCAATCTGCTGCGCAGCGGCTTCGTCCAGCGTGCAGTTCAGCGCGATGATGCCGCCGAAGGCCGAGGTCGGGTCGGTCTGGAAGGCCTTGCTGTAGGCTTCGAGCGCATTGGCGCCAACCGCCACGCCGCAGGGGTTGGCATGCTTGACGATGACACAGGCAGCTTCGCTGAAACTCTTGACACATTCCCAGGCCGCATCGGCGTCGGCAATGTTGTTGTAGCTGAGCTCCTTGCCTTGAAGCTGCGTGGCCGTGACCAGGGAGCCGGGGGCCGGGTAGAGGTCGCGGTACAGGGCCGCCTGCTGGTGCGAGTTTTCGCCGTAGCGCAAATCCTGCACCTTGATGAAACGGCCGTTGGCCTGGCCCGGGAACAGGCTCAGCGCACCATCTTCCTGAATGCCCGACAGGTAGTCACTGATCGCGCCGTCGTACTGGCTGATGCGGTTGAAGGCGGCCACAGCGAGCGCGAACTTCGTCTTGTCCGTGAGCTTGCCACCGGCCTTGAGTTCTTCCAGCACGCCGGCGTACTGCGAGGCGTCGGTCAGCACGCCCACGTCTTTCCAGTTCTTGGCCGCCGAACGCACCATGGCCGGGCCGCCGATATCGATGTTCTCGATCGCGTCTTCCAGCGTGCAGCCGGCCTTGGCGACCGTCGCTTCAAACGGGTACAGGTTGACCACCAGCAGGTCGATGGTCGCGATGTCGTGTGCTTTCAGCGCCGCCATGTGGTCGGGCACATCGCGGCGGGCCAGCAGGCCGCCGTGAATTTTCGGGTGCAGGGTCTTGACGCGGCCATCCAGCATTTCAGGAAAGCCGGTGTGGTCGGCAACTTCGGTCACGGGCAAACCGGCGTCGGCCAGCAGTTTGGCGGTGCCGCCGGTGGACAGCAGCCGGATGCCCAGGGCATGCAGCGCCTGCGCGAATTCAAGGATGCCGGTTTTGTCGGAGACGGAAATCAATGCGTTCATGGATGTTCTTCAGTGTTCTGGGCAGATGAGGCGAAACCTACTTGATCAGCTTGTGTTCAAGCAGCTTCTTGCGCAGGGTGTTGCGGTTCAGGCCCAGCCATTCGGCCGCGCGTGACTGGTTTTTGTCGGCGTGTTGCATCACCACCTCCAGCAGCGGTTTTTCGACCACACGCACCAGCATCTCGTACATGCCGTCAGGTTCGGTGCCGCGCAGGTCCTTGAAATAGCCTTCAAGGCTGTTGCGCACGCACTCTTCGATTTGTTTTTTGCTCATGCGAGCTCTCCCTCCCGGTCCTGTTGTTGTTCATTCACTTCGCTGGCCGCAACCACCGGCATGCGGTCCATGCGCGCGCCCAGCGCATCAAAAAAATCGGCGACCGCCTGCCACTGCGCCTCGCTGTCCTCCAGAAGGTTCATGCGGCTGCGGAAAGCCTCGCCGCCCGGCAGCGTTTTCACATACCAGCCGATGTGCTTGCGCGCGCTGCGTACCCCGCTGAACGCACCATAAAGTTCATAGTGGTCCAGCAGGTGATCGAGCAGCAGGCGTTTGACCTCGGCCACCAGCGGCGGCGCAAGATGTGTGCCGGTCGCCAAAAAATGGCCGATCTCGCGGAAGATCCAGGGCCGGCCCTGGGCTGCGCGTCCGATCATGATGGCATCCGCACCGGTATGGGCCAGCACATCGCGGGCTTTTTCGGGGGTGGTGATGTCGCCGTTGGCCACCACCGGAATGCGCACCGCGGCCTTGACCGCGGCAATCGTGTCGTATTCGGCCTGGCCCTTGTAGCCCTGGGCGCGCGTGCGGCCGTGCACCGCCAGCATCTGGACACCGGCGCTTTCGAAGGCGCGTGCCAGCGTGACGGCGTTTTTGTGCGACTCGGCCCAGCCGGTGCGCATCTTCAGCGTGACCGGCACGCCGCGCGGCGCGCAGGCGGCGACCACCGCCTCGGCAATGGCCAGGGCCAGCGGCTCGTCCTGCATCAGGGCCGACCCGGCCCATTTGTTGCAGACCTTCTTGGCCGGACAACCCATGTTGATGTCGATGATCTGCGCGCCGCGGTCGATGTTGTAGGCGGCCGCCTCGGCCATCATCTGCGCGTCGGTGCCGGCGATCTGCACCGCAATCGGCGCCACCTCGCCATCGTGGTTGGCGCGGCGCGAGGTTTTCAGCGTGTCCCAGAGGTCGCGGCGTGAGGTCACCATCTCGCTGACGGCGTATCCCGCGCCCAGGGTTTTGCACAGCCGGCGGAAGGGCCGGTCCGTGACGCCGGCCATGGGCGCTGCAAACAGATTGTTTGCCAAAACGTGGGGGCCGATGTTCATGGAGGTGTGGACGAGGGAATGGCGAAAAACGAGGGCTGATTGTAGCTGCCCAAAATTTCAGCAATCGAAATTTACACACGAGCTGACAGGCGTCCGCCCTACAGTGCCGGACGGCAGCTGCTCCCTATACTTGCCGCAGATGGAACTCTGGCTACAACACCTGATAGAAGCGCTGGCACTGCCTGAGTACGGTCTGAGCACGGTGTTTGTGGTGTCCTTCATCTCGGCCACGCTGTTGCCGCTGGGTTCCGAACCCGTCGTTTTCGGCCTCGTCAAGCTCAACCCGCACATGTTCTGGCCGGCCATCCTGGTGGCCACGGCCGGCAACACACTGGGCGGCGCGCTCGACTGGTGGCTGGGTTATGGCGCGCACAAGGTGGTGGACAAATATTCGCACTCCTCGCACCACGGCCGGGCCATACGCTGGCTCGAAAAACTCGGGCCCAAGGCTTGCCTGCTGGCCTGTTTGCCAGCGGTCGGCGACCCGCTGTGTGCGGTCGCCGGCTGGCTGAAGTTTCCGTTCTGGCCCTGCGTGGCCTACATGGCCATCGGCAAGTTCGCGCGTTATTTCATGATGACCGGCGCGCTGATCTGGGCCTTCCCCGGCGGCTTCAAATTTCTGGGCGGCTAGAACCGCTCGGTCGGCAACAGGTAGCGCCACTGGCCGACCGCCAGGCTGCTCATGGGCACGCGGCCGACACGTATGCGTTTCATGGCCTGCACGTTCAGGCCCACGGCTTCACACATGTAGGCGATCTGGCCGGGCCGCTCGCCCTTGAGCGCAAAACGCAGCCGGGTTTCGTTTTGCCAGCTCACCTTGGCCGGCGGCAACAACATGCCGTTGTAGGTGAAACCATGATCGACCCGGTTGAGCCGCTCCAGGCCGCCGGGCACCAGCTGGCCGCTGACGTCGACAATCACTTCATGCTCCATCACCGAGGCGTCCTCGCTGAGCTTGCGCGCCACGCGCCAGTCCTGGGTGAACACCACCAGGCCGCTGGCCGGCGTGGCCAGGGGCGTGGCCAGTGCCTGCGCGCTGACATGTTTTTTGAGCGAACGGATGCCAGAGCGGTCCTCGGCCGACCGGTTTGCCGGCACCAGCAGTTGCATCGCCGGCCGGGACGGCCGGCCGCCACCATCGAGTCCGGCCTCGTAGCCCGCTGGCTTGTGCAGCAAGACCGTGACCGGTGTCAGCGCCAGCAGGCTGGCGTCGCGATCCAGTTCTATCTTTTCAGCGCCCACACGGGCCTGCGGCTCCTCCACCACCACACCATCCACACGCACCCAGCCCCCCTCGATGTACTG
>CBFGNA010000092.1:0-8100 GCA_965650045.1 uncultured Polaromonas sp. | reverse complement strand
TGGCTTTGTCGCTCTTGGTGTGCACGATCATGCCCTGCGTCACCGGCGTGGCGCAGGCAGGCATGGGCTTGGGCGCCTTTTCAACATCCACCAGGCACATGCGGCAGTTGGCCGCGATGCTGAGCTTCTTGTGATAGCAGAAATGGGGGATGTAGGTGCCGGCCTTTTCAGCCGCATGCATCACGGTGCTGCCTTCGAGCACTTCCACCTTCTGGCCGTCGAGTTCTATTTCAACCATATTTTCTTTCCGCGGCTCAGACCTGCGCAGCAGCCGGAGCGGGTGCGTGAGGGACTTGGGGTTTGATCATGGCCTCGAATTCATGACGGAAATGCTTGATCATGGCTCGCACAGGCATGGCCGCAGCGTCGCCGAGTGCGCAGATGGTGCGGCCCTGGATGTTGTCGGCCACCGAGTTCAGCAGGTCCAGGTCGCTCTGACGGCCCTGCCCCTGATGGATGCGGTCCACCATGCGCCAGAGCCAGCCGGTGCCTTCCCGGCATGGCGTGCACTGGCCACAGGATTCGTGCATGTAGAAATAGGACAGGCGCTTGAGCGACTCCACCATGCAGCGGCTGTCGTCCATGACGATCACGGCACCAGAACCGAGCATGGAGCCGGCCTTGGCAATCGAGTCGTAATCCATGGTGCATTCCATCATGATGGAAGCCGGCAGGACCGGTGCGGAGGAGCCACCGGGAATCACGGCCTTGAGCGTGCGCCCCTTGCGCACGCCGCCGGCCAGCTCCAGCAGCTTGCTGAAGGGGGTGCCCATTGGCACCTCGTAGTTGCCGGGCAATTCGACATCGCCAGACACCGAATAAATCTTGGTGCCGCCATTGTTGGGCTTGCCGCATTCGAGGTAGGCCTGTCCGCCATGGCGGATGATCCAGGGAACAGCTGCAAAAGTTTCGGTGTTGTTGATGGTGGTCGGCTTGCCGTACAGGCCGAAGCTCGCAGGGAAAGGCGGCTTGAAACGCGGCTGGCCCTTCTTGCCTTCGAGCGACTCCAGCAAAGCCGTTTCCTCGCCGCAGATGTAGGCGCCGAAACCGTGCGAGGCATGCAACTGGAAGCTGAAGGTGCTGCCCAGGATTTTGTCGCCCAGCAGGCCGGCGGCGCGCGCCTCTTCCAGTGCTTCTTCAAAACGCTGGTAAGTCGCAAAAATCTCGCCGTGGATGTAGTTGTAGCCCACGCTGATACCCATGGCATAGGCAGCAATCGCCATGCCTTCGATCACGCTGTGCGGGTTGTACTGCATGATGTCGCGGTCTTTGCAGGTGCCCGGCTCGCCCTCGTCCGAATTGCAGACCAGGTACTTCTGGCCCGGAAACTGGCGCGGCATGAAGCTCCACTTCAGGCCCGTCGGAAAGCCGGCGCCACCGCGGCCACGCAGGCTACCGGCCTTGACTTCAGCGATGACCTGGTCCGGCGTCATGCCTTCGCCACCATCCTGTGCCAGGATTTTGCGGAGGGCCTGGTAACCGCCGCGCGCCTCATAGTCTTTCAGGCGCCAGTTGCTGCCATCGAGGTCCGCGAGAATCTGCGGGTTGATGTGGCGCCCGTGAAAACAGGTTTGAACACCGGTCGCGGCAAATTGCGCCAGCACGTTCTGCGCAGCGGGATTCACCGGGTTGGCGGAAAGCGTCATGGTTATTTCGCCTCTGCAGATTTAAGACCATCGATCAACTGGTCCAGCTTGTCATTGCTCATGAAGCTGCACATGGTCAGATCGTTCACCAGCATTACCGGGGAATCGGCGCAGGCGCCCAGGCACTCGGATTGCTGGAGGGTGAACAGGCCGTCGGCACTGGTTTCACCCATGGAAATGCCGAGCTTTTGCTCCAGATGCCGCAAGGCTTTGGCGCCATCGCGCAACTGGCACGGCAAATTGGTGCAGACATTGAGCTTGTACTTGCCCACCGGCCGCTGGTTGTACATGTTGTAGAAGGTCGTGACTTCATGCACGGCGATAGGCGCCATGCCCAGATAGTCAGCCACGATCTTTTCACTCTCGGCACTCACAAAGCCCAGCTCTTCCTGAACAATGGTGAGGCAGGCCATCACGGCCGACTGCTTGCCGTCCGCCGGATATTTGGCAACTTCACGCGCAAAACGCGCAAAAGCCTGCTCCGAAAGCGAAGCGGCCGATGCCTGGATGTTGACTGGAATCATGGTGGAACTCATGCAGGTTTAGCGGTCAATCTCACCGAACACGATGTCCATGGTGCCGATCACGGCAACGGCGTCGGCGATCATGTGACCACGTGACATTTCGTCCATGGCGGCGAGGTGCGGGAAGCCCGGCGGACGGATCTTCAGGCGGTAAGGCTTGTTGGCGCCGTCACTGACGATGTAGATACCGAACTCACCCTTGGGGTGCTCAACGGCGGCATAGGCTTCACCTTCGGGCACATGGAAGCCTTCGGTAAACAGCTTGAAGTGGTGAATCAATTCTTCCATGTTGGATTTCATGGATTCGCGATCCGGCGCTGCGACCTTGTGGTTGCTGGTGATCACCGGGCCAGGGTTGACGCGCAGCCAGTCCACACACTGCTTGATGATCCGGTTGGACTGGCGCATTTCCTCCACCCGAACCAGATAGCGGTCATAACAATCACCGGTCTTGCCGACAGGAACGTCAAAATCGATCTGGCTGTAAACGTCATAGGGCTGCTGCTTGCGCAGGTCCCATGCAAAACCGGATCCGCGCAGCATCGGGCCGGTGAAGCCCAGATTGAGCGCGCGCTCCGGCGACACCACACCGACACCGACGGTGCGCTGCTTCCAGATGCGGTTGTCGGTCAGCAGGGTTTCGTACTCGTCGACCAGCTTCGGGAATTTCCTGGCGAAGTCGTCGATGAAGTCAAGCAGCGAACCCTGGCGGTTTTCGTTCAGGGCTTCAATCGCCTTGGCGTTCTTGATCTTGCTGACCTTGTACTGCGACATCGTTTCCGGCAGGTCGCGATAGACGCCTCCCGGACGGAAGTAGGCCGCGTGCATGCGCGCGCCCGACACCGCTTCGTACATGTCGAACAGCGCCTCGCGTTCGCGGAAGCAGTAGATCAGGATGTTCATCGCGCCGCAGTCGAAACCGTGCGCGCCCAGCCACAGCAGATGGTTGAGCAGGCGGGTGATCTCCGAGAACATCACGCGGATGTACTGCGCACGCACCGGAACATCGACGCCGATGAGTTTTTCGATGGCCAGGCAGTAGGCGTGCTCGTTGGACATCATCGACACATAGTCGAGCCGGTCCATGTAGGGCAAGGACTGGATGTAGGTCTTGCTTTCCGCGAGTTTTTCCGTAGCGCGGTGCAGCAAGCCAATGTGCGGATCGGCGCGCTGGATGACTTCGCCGTCGAGCTCGAGCACCAGCCGCAGCACACCGTGGGCCGCGGGGTGCTGTGGTCCGAAGTTGAGCGTGTAGTTTTTGATTTCAGCCATGTCGGTCTTTTGCGGACTCCTTACTGGAGGCCCCCATAGTTGTCTTCACGGATCACGCGCGGCGTGATTTCGCGCGGTTCGATGGTCACCGGCTGGTAAATCACACGCCTTTGCTCGGGGTCATAACGCATCTCCACGTGGCCCGTCGTCGGAAAGTCCTTACGGAAAGGATGACCGATAAAGCCGTAATCGGTCAGGATGCGGCGCAGATCATTGTGACCTTCGAAAATGATGCCAAACAGGTCGAAAGCCTCGCGCTCGAACCAGTTGGCTGAATTCCAGATCCCGTTGAGTGAAGCCACAACGGGGAAATCATCATCGTCACAAAACACCTTCAGCCGCACGCGCTGGTTCAGGCTCACGGACAGCAAATGCGTCGCGACGCAAAAACGCGGGCCGTCGTAGCGGCCATCGGCGTATTCCGAATAATCGACACCACACAGGTCAATCAGCTGCTCGAACCGGCAATCCTGCGCATCGCGAAGAATCGTGGCCGCAGCCAGGTAGTCGGACGCACTCACCGTCACAGTGACTTCGCCAAGGGCGACCACCACACGTTTGGCTTTTTCACCCAACGCCGCGCGAAGGGTATCTGCAAGCTGCTCGGCAGAAGCGGGATGCAAGGGACCCATCAAGCCCTCGCAATCGTGTTGGTGCGGCGGATTTTCTGCTGCAGCTGGATGATGCCGTACATCAGGGCTTCGGCCGTGGGCGGGCAACCTGGCACATACACGTCCACCGGCACGATGCGGTCACAGCCGCGCACGACCGAGTAGCTGTAGTGGTAATACCCGCCCCCGTTGGCGCACGACCCCATAGACAAGACCCAGCGCGGCTCGGACATCTGGTCATACACCTTGCGCAGCGCCGGCCCCATCTTGTTGCACAAGGTGCCGGCCACGATCATCAAATCGGACTGGCGCGGGCTGGGGCGGAACAACATGCCGAAACGGTCGATATCGTAGCGGGCAGCGCCTGCATGCATCATCTCCACCGCGCAGCAGGCCAGGCCAAACGTCATGGGCCAGAGCGATCCGGTTTTGGCCCAGTTGACCACCGAGTCGTAACTCGTGGTCATGAAGCCTTCGTTAAAAACACCTTCAAGTGACATAGCCGTGCCTTATTCGTGAAGCGCTGCGAACCTGTCGCGACGGATCCCGGGAATCCACTCCCTGGAATCTGTTTCTTATTCCCAGTCCAGTGCGCCCTTTTTCCACTCGTAAGCAAAACCTACGACCAGAATGCCCAGGAAAATCATCATGGACCAGAACCCGATCACGCCGATTTCCTTCAGGGCCACCGCCCAGGGAAACAGAAAGGCGATCTCGAGATCAAAAAGAATGAACAGGATGGCAACCAGGTAATAGCGCACATCAAACTTCATGCGGGCATCTTCGAACGCCTCGAAGCCGCACTCATAAGGGGAATTTTTTTCGCTGTCAGGCTTGTTGGGGCCAAGCAGGCGGCCCAGCACCTGGGGCACGACGCCGACAGCAACGCCGACCAGAATAAACAACAGGACGGGAAGGTATTGGTCGAGGTTCATCGTCGATTCAACTTCTGCAAGCTGCTTTGCCTTGTGCCAGTGTGCTGGTCAAGGTGGCCAGCCTGGCCTGTGCAGCACGGGTCATGCCTGTAAGTGGTGCGGACGGCGAGACTCGAACTCGCACAGCTTTCGCCACTACCCCCTCAAGATAGCGTGTCTACCAATTTCACCACGTCCGCGGTTTTTTGATGCCCGGATGGCATGAGGAACCTTGCGGTTTTTGGCTTTCCGGGCAGTCTCAGAGTTTACCCTGAAATTGCGCCGCTCCCTGTGGCAAGCGGCATGTTGACCAACTCTATTTCGTCGGAATTTGACCTGAGTCAGGAACGCCCGGCGCAGCGGGGGCTGCAGGCGCAACTGGCGCAGTCGCAGGGCCTGACGTTCCCGGAATCTGGGCCGCACCTGAAGCAGGGACAGCAGGAGCCGGGGCCGTCAGGGTCGAGCCCTCCAGCACGCTGGAGCCGGTTTGCGGACGGGCATTGCCGAAGTAAGCCAGCGCCAGGGTACAGACAAAAAACACGATGGCCAGCACCGCGGTTGTGCGCGAAAGAAAGTTGGCGCTTCCGGTGGCGCCAAAGAGGCTGCCGGAGCCACCGCTGCCAAAGGCGGCACCCATATCGGCCCCCTTGCCATGCTGGACCAGGATCAGGCCAATCATGCCCAGCGCGGAAAGCATTTGGGCTACCAGAACAATCGTCAGCAAAACATTCATATCAACTCCTAATTTAATAGCTCACCCTGCCCGTCAGGCGGAGGCTGCAGCAATGATCTTCAAGAAATCGGGAGCCTTGAGCGACGCGCCGCCAATCAGGCCGCCATCGATATCGGCCTGACCCAGCAAAGACGCGGCGTTGCCGGCATTCATGCTCCCGCCATACAGAATTTCCACGCGCTCAGCCTTCTCGGTCGCCGCCTTGAGCTGGGTCCGCAGCACGGCATGCACCGCTTGCGCTTCTTCCGGCGCCGCTGTCTTGCCCGTGCCGATGGCCCACACCGGCTCATACGCCACGACAATTTCGCTGATGCAGTGCCCGTTGGTGTGGATCACGGCCGCGAGCTGGCGCTTGACCACCTCTTCGGTCCGGCCGGCTTCACGCTCCGCCAGTGTTTCACCCACGCAGACAATCGGCGTGATGCCGGCGGCCAGCGCCGCCTTGGCCTTGTCGGCCACCAGCGCATCGGTCTCGCCGTGGTACTGGCGGCGCTCGGAGTGTCCAACAATCACATAACGGCAGCCAAACTCCCTGAGCATGGCAGCGCTCACCTCACCGGTGAACGCGCCCGAGGCCTGACTGGAGACATCTTGTGCACCGAGGTCTAGCGCCGACAGCGCAGGCGCAGTTGCCGTGAGGGCGTGAACCTGCGCCAGGTAGGGTGCAGGCACACACACAGCCACAGCACACGCAGGCTGCGCAGGCAGGCCTGCAGCGATCTCGCGCAACAGGGCTTCATTGGCAGCCAGGCTGCCATTCATTTTCCAGTTGCCCGCAATCAACTTGCTTTTTTTCATGACTTCACCAGGTCAGCACGATCTTGCCGATGTGCTGGTTGGACTCCATCAATACATGTGCCTGGGCCGCATCGGCCGCCGCAAAGGTACTGTGGATCACCGGCTTGATCGAACCGCCTGACAACAGCGGCCAGACCTGCGCCTTGAGCGCCTGCGCGATCGCCGTCTTGAATTCGATGGGCCGCGGGCGCAGCGTGGAACCGGTGATGGTCAGACGTTTGCGCAACACCAGACCCGCATTGAACTCGGCCTTGGTACCGCCCTGCACGGCGATGAACACGAGACGGCCGTCTTCGGCCAGGCAGCCAATCTCACGCGCCACGTAACTTCCGGCAACCATGTCCAGAATGACATTGACACCTTTGTCGCCGGTCAGTTTTTTGACCTCTTCGTCGAAATCAGCCGTCTTGTAATTGATCGCATGGTCGGCACCGATCTTCAGGCAGGCCGCGCATTTGTCGTCGCTGCCAGCCGTCACGATCACGGTCGCGCCCATGGCCTTGGCGATCTGGATGGCGGTGACGCCGATGCCGCTGGAGCCACCCTGGATCAGCAGCGTCTCGCCCTTTTGCAGGCGCGCGCGGTCGAACACATTGCTCCAGACGGTGAAAAACGTTTCGGGCAGGGAGGCCGCTTCGATATCGCTAAAACCGTCGGGGACCGGAAGGCACTGGCCCACAGGTGCCACGCACAACTCGGCATAACCGCCACCGGCGACCAGCGCACAAACGCGGTCCCCGACGTTCAGGCCGGCTTGCGCCATGGCAGCAGCATCGCCACTGACAATCACACCCGCCACTTCGAGGCCTGGAATATCCGACGCACCAGGCGGCACAGGGTAGTTGCCGGTGCGCTGCAGGACGTCCGGCCGGTTCACACCGGAAGCGGCCACGCGGATCAACAACTCGCCCGCACCCGCGACCGGTTCGGGCCGCTCGCCCAAACGCAACACGTCGGGCGCGCCATAGGCGGTGATTTCAACTGCTTTCATGAGATTTTTAAGTGTTTTATGGCTGCAGCCCCCGTCCAGCGGGCGCAAGCAGCTACAAAAATCAATAGCGAATCAAGCCTGGTCCTGGCCTTGGGCAGGACGGTCCAGCAGCGCTTTCATGGACAGCTTGACGCGGCCTTTTTCATCGGTTTCCAGAACCTTGACCTTGACGATCTGGCCTTCGCTCAGGTAGTCGGTCACACGTTCGACACGCTCGTGGGCAATCTGGCTGATGTGCAGCAGGCCGTCCTTGCCGGGCAGCAGATTAACCAGCGCGCCGAAGTCCAGGATCTTGGTGATCGGGCCTTCGTACACCTTGCCGATTTCGACTTCCGCAGTGATTTCGGCGATGCGGCGCTTGGCTTCGTCGGCCTTGGCACTGTCGTTCGACGCGATGGTGATGGTGCCGTCTTCCTCGATGTTGATCTGCGTGCCGGTTTCTTCGGTCAACGCACGGATCACGGCGCCACCCTTGCCGATCACGTCGCGGATCTTCTCGGGGTTGATCTTCATGACGTACAGGCGCGGGGCGAAGTCGGACACCTCGGCCTTGGCTTACGATGCTAGGCGGCGTTACCCCTAATAACGATCTACCGTTAGAAGAAGGGGTG
>CBFGNA010000091.1:0-8118 GCA_965650045.1 uncultured Polaromonas sp. | reverse complement strand
CTGGTGTTGATGCAGCGGTCCCAGATCGACCGGTCACAGGCGAACTGTGCCGCGGCCAGCAGTTCACGCTCCCCCATGCCGCCGCGGGTGTGCAGGTTGGTGCTGTAGTTCCACTCGCGCACGCCTTCGCTGCGCAGGCCAATGGCAATCGCATAGGCCCCGCGGTTCAGTCCGGGGTTCAGGCGCGCGGCTTCCTTTTCTTCGGCGGTCAGCGGGGCAGGGCGGGCCGGCAGCGTGATTTTCTGGCCCAGTTCCTCCAGCGCAAGCTGCTCGTAGAAGCCGCGTACCGACGCGATGGATTGCAGCAGGGCCAGCGCTTCAGCGCGCTGCGGCGCAGGCAGAGCGCCTGGTGCGGGCGGTGGTGTATTGCTGAGCAATGCGCGCGCCTTCCAGTAGGCCCAGACCGGCTCCTGGCGCGCGCTTTCGCTCATGGCATTGATGCCGGCCAGCACCAGCGGCCAGCGTGGCGTGCCATTGGCGCGCAGCGCGGAGCGAACCTTCCAGCCGAGCATGTCATCGGTGAGGTCGGTATTGCGGGTGACCTTCGCGAACCAGGCGACCGCGTCCTCACTGGCCAGCCGCGAAGCGGCCTGCCGGCCAATCGCGCCCCAGACCCAGTTGCGCTCTTCCGGGCTGAGCTGCATGCCCCATTTGTCCTGCATGAAACGCGCGGCGCCGTCCGCATCGGTGCTGGCAAGCTTGACCAGCGCCAGCACGATGACTTCCTTGCGCACCTTGCTGAGCGCAATCACTTTGGTGGCCAGAAAACGCACCGGGCTGGTGTTGAGCTCGGTCACCAGGCCCACGGCTTCCGGCGCAACGATCTCGACCGCTTCACGCGCTGCGCGCGGGCGGTTGGCTTCGGTCGCCAGCCTGGCCTTGATCCAGGCGTCCTGGGCTGTCAGGTTGCGGTTGCCGATCAGGCGCGCCGCAGCGGAGGTGCAGCCATCGCTGGCCTCACGCTGCGCAAACCAGTTCTTGCGCACTTCTTCGGCCAGTTGGCTGTCGGCGCCGGGATTGTTCAGGTGTTCGATCAGAAGGGCGTAACAACGCACATCGCGGTCATCGTTCATGCGGAAGTTGGGATACTCCGCAGCAAACGCCGCCCAGTCGCGGCGCTGCCCCAGCAACAGCAACCAGTCATTGCGCAGCCGGTCTTCCTGGTAAGTGCCCGCGTACCGGGCCATGAAGTCCTGTACCTCACGGGCGCTGGCTTCTTCCAGCCGGGCTTTCAGTTCCCAGTACGCGGCCCATGCTTCCAGCGCGTGGCCCTGCGCCTGCGGCAGCAATTGCGTGAGGCGGGTTTTGTCGCCCCGCCTGAAGGCCTTTTGCATCTCCACCAGCACCTCGTCGGCGCGCGAACCGCCGGTTTGTGCCCCGGCGGGCTGGAGCATCAGGACAGACGAGAAGGCCGTGATCAGGGCTGAGACAACAAATTTGGATAGCATCGGGTCATTATGGACAAATTAACTGCACGAAAAGCGTTGATCGAACAACGCCTGAACCTGGCCGACCGACTACAGCGCGCCGACCTGTTGCAGCGGGTCATGCGAATCTGGCTGGTGGGGCGCGAAGATGTGGTGATCGGGGCCTACTGGCCCATCAAGGGCGAGTTCGATCCGCTGCCCGCGCTGTACCGCTGGCAGGAAGATGCCATTTTAAGCCGCGGTTCCGATGCCAATCAGGCTCCAGGTCATGAAGGACGGGCGGAAGCAGCTACTGAAAACATAGCAAACCGCTCGCCGCGCAAGATCGGCCTGCCGGTGGTCAACAAGCTGCACAAGACCCTGACCTTCCATGCCTGGTACCCGGGCTGCCCGATGGAGGAAGACGCCTACGGCATTCCGAAGCCGAAGGACACCGAAGTCATCGTGCCGACGCTGCTGTTTGTGCCCTGTGTGGGTTACGGCCCGGGCGGCTTCCGGCTCGGCTACGGCGGCGGCTTTTACGACCGCACGCTGGCAACGCTGCAGCCCAAACCCTTCACCGTCGGCCTGGGCTACAGCCACGGCTGGCTGCCCGACCTCGAACCCGAGCCGCACGACGTGCCGCTCGATGCCATCCTCAATGACAACGGGGTGGTCTGGCCGGTGTAGTGTGGCCCCCACGTTCGCTCACTGCGTGTAGCTCTCTGCCCCCCGAGGGGGCGCGTTTTCCCTTGGGGCGGCCCGGCGGGAAAACAGTGGCCCCACGTTCGCTCACTGCGTGTAGCTCTCTGCCCCCGAGGGGGCGCGTTTTCCCTTGAGGCGGCCCGGCGGGAAAACAGTGGCCCCCACGGTCGCTCACTTCGTGTAGCTCCCTGCGGCCCGAGTGGCCGCTGCGGCTGGACCGGCAAAGCCCGACCCGCGCCTCTGCCTGATTGCTATTGATTGGATAGCTGCCTACGCCCGCTGAACAAGGGCTGGAGGCCTGAAACACTTCAAACTTCAGGCCTTGGGCGTTTTCACGGGCCGCTGCCAGTTGGTCAGGCTGACCTGCTTGCCGCGGGCCACGTTCAGCGTCCCCGGTGGCGTGCTTTTGGTGATGGTCGAGCCGGCGCCCACGGTGCCGCCCGCGCCTATGGTGACGGGTGCGACCAGTACGCAGTTGCTGCCGATGTGCACGTCGGCCTCGATCACGGTGCGGTGTTTGTTGGCGCCGTCGTAATTGGCGGTGATGCTGCCGGCGCCATAGTTGACGCGCTCGCCCAGTGCAGCGTCGCCCACGTAAGCCAGGTGGTTGGCCTTGGCGCCTTTGGCCAGGCTGGCGTTCTTGACCTCGACAAAATTGCCGATGTGCACCTCGGCGCCCAGCGCTGCGCCCGGCCGCAGGCGTGCAAACGGCCCGACCAGCGCGCCTTCACCCACTTCCACCCCGAGTTGCTCTCCGTCGATGTGCGTGAAGGGGTGGATCACCGCGCCGGCGGCGATGCGGGCGTTGGCGATCATGCAGTTGGCGCCAATGCGCACGCCTTCGCCCAGACTCACGGCGCCGGCAAACACACAGTTGACGTCGATTTCCACGTCCTGCGCGCAGTCCAGCGTGCCACGTACATCGAGCCGGGCCGGGTCGGCCAGGCGCACACCCTGCTCCATCAGCGCGGTGGCGATGCGCAACTGGTAAACGCGTTCCAGCTCGGCAAGCTGCACCGGGCTGTTGACGCCCGCCACCTGCGCAGCGTCGGTGATCTGGTGGGCCACCACGGCGACACCATCGGCCACCGCGAACTTCACGATGTCGGTCAGGTAGTACTCGCCCTGGGCATTTTTGTTGTCCAGCTGCGCCAGCCAGGCGCGCAACCGACGTGTCGGCACGGCCATGATGCCGCTGTAGATCTCGGAAATCCTGCGTTCGGCTTCGCTGGCGTCCTTGTGCTCGACGATGGCGCGCACCTGCGCCGACGCTTCTGCCCCGGCGCGCACGATGCGCCCGTAGCCCGTGGGGTCGGCCATGCTCAGGGTGAGCAGGGCCAGCCGCTGGCCGTCGCATTGGGCAAGCAGGGCCTGCAGGGTGTCCACCTGGGTCAGCGGCACATCGCCCGAGAGGATCAGTGTGACGCCATCGTCGGCCAATTGGGGAATCGCCTGCTGGACCGCGTGGCCGGTACCGAGCTGCGGCGACTGCCGCGCAAAACTCAGGTGCAGGCCGGCAGGAACTTCAGAGCCGATGGCGGCCTCTACCTCTTCGGCGCCGTGGCCGCTGATCACCACGGTGCGGCGTGCCGATAACCGCGCGGCGCAGTCAGTCACGTGGGCCAGCAGCGCACGCCCCCCCAAACGGTGTAACACTTTGGGCAGCCGGCTTTTCATGCGGGTGCCTTTGCCCGCTGCCATGATGACGACATCAACTGGAGTTGCCATGAAATTTCCTGAGACTTGTTGTGGTGGCGTGCATGCGGCGCCCTGCAGCGCCTTGAGGAAGATTATCGGGCTTGCGGCCACGCTGCTGGTGGCGGGGCTGCTGACGGCGTGCAGTGTGGTCAAGCTGGCCTACAACCAGGCGCCCGAGCTGGCCTACCTGCAACTCGACGGCTATTTTGATTTCACTGATGCGCAGACCCTGCGGCTCAAGGATGAGATGGTGAAAGTCCAGCGCTGGCATCGCAGCACGCAGCTGCCTGGTTACGCCGAGCTGCTGGGCCAATGGCAGGCCCTGCTTCCCGGCAATGTGGATGAGGCGCAGGTGTGCCAGGCGGCCGATACCGTGCGCAGCAAGTTGCTGGCGATTTCGGGCCGGATGGAGCCCGTGGTGGCCGAACTGGCACCGACGCTGGAGCCGGCGCAGCTCAAATTCCTCCAGCGAAAATTTTCAAAACTGAACCGCGAATACCGGAGTGACTTCATCGAGGGTTCGGCGGCGCAACGCATGGAAAAACGCCTTGACAAGGCGGTCAGCCGGGCCGAGATGTTGTATGGACCACTGGAGGAAAAGCAGCGTGCCGTGCTGCGCACGCAGCTCCCGCTGTCGGTGTTCGATGCCACCCTGGCGCTGGCCGAATACAGCCGCCGCCAGCAGGATGCCCTGCAGACCCTGACCCCGCTGATCGGTGGCGCGGCAACGCCAGCACAGGCCTTGCCGGCCATCAGGGCTTATTTCGAGCGCTCGCTGAATTCACCCGATGCAGCCTACCGCAGTTACCAGGACAGGCTGACCCGCGACAACTGCAGGATTTTTGCGTTGCTGCACAACAGCACCACCGCGCAGCAACGTGCACGGGCCGTTGAAACCCTGGGCGACTATGCCCGTGATTTTCAGATTCTTGCTTCGCAGGACGAGGGCGCCGGCCGCAAGGTATCCGGTACGGGTGCGCCGCTACCCCGCCTGGGGTCCTGAGTGTCGGGCCCGATCAACCCCGCCTGAGCAGCGCCTCACCAGCGCTCGACCGCCTTGAAGAAACGCGTCACGCGTTTCACATCTGCTGGATCTGGCCGATATCGCCGGCCCGCTTGCGCGCATGGGTGGCTTCGACCGACAGCCGCGACGGCCGGGGCTGAAATTCCCCTGAGCCGCTGCTTTGCTGCTGCTGTGGATTGACCGGGCGGCGGGGCTGTTGCTGGAGGGGACTGGACCGGAAAAAATGTTTGCTGTTCATGGCCGCGGCTTTCTGCGCATCTGGATTCCTTGCGCGGGTAGCGCTGAGCAGCAAGCTTAGGAACGCGCAGGTGCCGGGGCTGTCGTCTCCGGCAGCCGGGTCTTGTCAGCCCGAACCTACAACAAAGGTACCTGCCGCATGGGCAGGTCGTAGTAGTCGGCCAGGCGGTGCAGTGCCTTGGGATTGAGCAAGCGCAAGCGCCCCTCCCGCAACTCGTGCAAACCCAGCTGCGCCAGGCGGCGCAGCGTCTTGTTGGTATGCACCAGCGACAGGCCCAGCGCATCGGCGATGTGCTGCTGGTTGACGGGAAATTCAATCGACCCGGCGTCCGCCAGGCCCAGCCGTTCGGCGCGGCGGTACAGATGGATCAGCAGCATGGCCACGCGTTCCGCGGCGTTGCGCCGTCCAGCCGTCAACAGGTTTTCGTCGACCATGCCTTCCTCGCGGGCGGCCAGCCAGGTCACGTCGTAACCCAGGCTGGGAAACTGCCGGAACAGGTTCCACAGGCCATCGCGCGGAAAGACACACAGCACGGTGTCGGTCAGCGCTTCCACACCGTGGCTGGCGCCGTCGGCGAACTCCTGTTGCAGGCCGATGAGATCACCGGGCAGCAGGAAATTGAGAATTTGCCGCCGGCCGTCGCTGAGGGTCTTGTAGCGAAAGGCCCAGCCGGCATACAGCGTGAAGAGTTTGCCGTTGGGGTTCTGCTCCGAAATGATGGACGTGCCCGCCGCTGCGAAGCCGGCCCCCGTGCGGAAGTCCTGGATGAAGGCGAGTTCCTGCGGCGAGACCGGTTTGAAGGCGTCCAACTTTCGCAGGCGGCAGTCGCTGCAATGTCGTGGGCAGGGGCTGGAGCTTGAACTGGAAAGAGGGGTGATGACCACGCGGAATTCTAGTCCCGAACCATCGCCCTGCCGTGCCGTACAAATGCCGATTTGCCGCATGTCTTTTGACATTGTTGAAAGCGGAGGCGCTCACTACATTACCTCACCTATGGAAAAAGCCTTGCACTTGCATGAGGTGCTGTATGTCAGCACCCTCTCTCCCGACTCTCCCGTAAAGGTTGTTTCCCAGATCGCAGCAAAAGCCAGGGTCGCCAATCAGGCGGCCGGCATCACCGGCCTGCTGGTGTTCGACGGCATGCGGTTTTGCCAGCAGATCGAAGGCCCTCGCAAGGAGGTGCTTGCACTGATCGAGCGCATCCGCCAGGATCCGCGCCATGTGAATGTTGAAATACTGCACCACGCGCCCCTGGATGAGCGGCGCTTCCGGCGCTTCAGCCTGGGATACGCCGCGACCGACGACGCGGAGGCGCTGGCCCGCATAGAGGATGCCGGCCCCGCGCAGGCTCTGGCGCAGTTTCTGGGCTTGCTGCCCATGATTGATCTGGACAGTTGAGGCTGTCCAGATACGTGGCGAGTTGTTTTGCGACCGGCGAGGGGCCCCACGCAGTGGGGATCGACGCGCAAAACAATGAGGGCAATCCGCGCGTGGTCGATCAAAGAGGTCAGGCTTGCAGCGCAGCCCACATTTCCTTGTCGCGTTCCGCCGTCCAGATGCGCGGATTCTTGATCCCGCTGGCCTCGTCGTAAGCCCGGCTCACGTCAAACGGCAGGCAGTGTTCGTAAATGAACACCTGGCCAAAGACTGGGTCCATGCTTTTGCGCGTGTGCGCCATCGCACTTTTCAGGTCCATCTTTGCGGCGGCGGCTTCCTTGCCGCAGCGGTACAGCGTTTCCACCCACTTCACGGTGTAGTCGATGGCCTTGTTGACGTCCACGCTGCCTTTCATGGCTTCGCCGCGCCCGGGCACGATGGCTTCCGCCTTCAGGGCGCGCAGCGCCTCCAGTGTGGCCGGCCACTCTTCGAGCTGGGCGTCGCCGGTGTAGACGCCGGCGTTGTATTCAACCAGGTCACCCGAGAACAGCACTTTTTCTTCTTCGACCCACGCAATCGTGTCGCCGCGCGTGTGGCCGGGGCCGGGGTGCCAGATCTGCACGCGCACACCGCCCAGGTCGATCACCAGCTTGCCGGGCACTTCGCCCTTGGCCGGGTTGCCGCCGGCGATCACCATGGTCGGCCAGGTCAGGCCGGGCACACTTTCGGCGTTGCGAAACAGCCGCGGGAAGCGCTCCATCTCGCTTTGCATATCTTCGGCGCCGCGTTCGACGATCAGCTCATACGTGCCCTGGCTGGCAATGACTTCGGTGGCGCCTTCGGCCGCATACGCGCTGGCGCCCAGCACACGCACAGCGTGGTAATGCGTCAGCAGTACGTATTTGATGGGCTTGTCGCTGATGGTGCGGATGCGTGCGATCAGGTCCTGCGCCATCGCTGGCGTGGCCGTCGCGTCGCTGACCATGATGAACTTGTTGCCAATGATCACGCCCGAGTTGGGGTCACCCTCGGCGGTGTAGGCCCAGCAGTGCGCGCTGAGCTGCTCGAAAGTGATTTTTTTGTCCGTGAGGTCGGACTGCGAGGCAAAAGCTTTGGACATGGCGTCTTCCGTGGAATGTTTTGAAATGGCGGGCCGGTGGGGGCTGGGGTCTTGATGTCGTGTTCAATTTTACTATACGTAACTTATTACGAATAGTAAAACTGCACGCCCGGCGCGGGGATCACCCCATCCCCATCATCATCACCCGAGAAACATCACGCGAGCCCGCGCTCCAGCATGGTCACCACTTCTTCGGAAAAGGCCCGGTAACTCATGGGGCCGTCAGGCCGCATCCAGGTGAAGGTCCAGTTGATCATGCCGAACAGCATCATGGTCACCGCCGTCTGGTTGGCCGCCGTGATGCGCTGCGGGTAGGCGCGCTTGAGAAAGCGCGTCATGGCCGACACCACATCGCGCTGCCTGTCGAGAATCAGTTCACGCTGCACGTCGCCGAGGAATTTGGTGTCGCCCAGCAGGGCGCTGTGCCGCGTGGCCGAACTTTCATACTGGTCGAGGAAGTTGCGGATCAGCTCATGCAGCGCAGCGCGGTCGTCCAGGTTCTTGCGCTGGGCGCTGGCTTCGGTCTGGCCGATGATGGCCAGCAGGTGCT
>CBFGNA010000090.1:0-8195 GCA_965650045.1 uncultured Polaromonas sp. | reverse complement strand
GTTGAACGCCTTCTCGCCCCAACACAGTGCAGGGCTCGCCGCCGGTGGCGGCTTTGGTGCAGCCGGCTCAGCCGGCCGGCAAGCGCCGGTGACGCGCAAAAAACGTCCACATCATCAGCGTGGCGTCCGGGCCTTCAGGCGCGCTGAACTCGACGCTGCCGTCGCCGCCGCTCCAGGCATGGCCCAGTTGCTCAATCTCGCAGGCCACCAGCTGGGGTTTGCGGCCGGCGTACCAGGTGGCGCTTTCGTAGGCGTGGCGCGGATGGCGGCCGCTGCTGCGCGCCGGCCAGGTGCGCAGCACGGCATCCTCGCGCGTGATGAAGCCCTGATTGAGGATGGCAAATTGCTCGGTGAGCTGGGTCATGTTGATACGCCGCACCACCGTGTCGCGCGTGCCATGGATCAGGATGGCCGGCATGCCCGGAAAGCCTGCCGCCGGATCGCCCAGCGCACGCACGCTGTCGCGGTGCGTGGACCCCGAGCCATGCTGCATGGCGCTGTAGGCGCGCATCGGCGAGTCGGTCGTGCCAAACACCGGCGCCGAGTGCAGGCCGACGGCCGCCACCATGGCCGGGTAACGCAGCGCCAGGATGTTGGCCAGGCCCGCGCCGGCCGACAGGCCGGCGACATAGGTGCGCGAGCTGTCCAGCCCGTGTTTGCGCTGCACCTGCCTGATCATGTCGGCAATCAGCCGCACGTCGCCCAGCCCTTCCTGGGTCGAGCGTTTGTACCAGTGCCAGCAGCGGTGGGCATCGGTGGCGGCCGACTGCTGCGGGTACAGCACGGCAAAACCCTTGCGCGCGGCCAGCTCGTTCATGCGGGTGGACAGGGCAAAGTCGGCAACCGACTGCTGGCAACCGTGCAGCATGACCACCAGCGGCAACGGCCCGGCGGCCGCGTCCCTGTCCGCGTCGGGCGGCAGGTACAGCCAGTACAACATGCGCCGTGCCGATGCCACCTGGCCTGCGACCGGCACCGAAAACCACGACTTCTGCCAGCTGCCCGGCAGGCCGGCCGCCGGGCGGGCGGGTATGGCCGGGCCGGGGCGCACGGCCACCACCGGGCGGGATCTGACGGCCTTCAGGGCCCTCGCGGTCTTGAGGGGCGGGGTGCGCCGAGGCGCCTTCACGCGGGGCGGCTTGGGCACCAGGCTTTGCAGCAGCCGGCGGCCCTGCGCCTGCTGCGCCTTGCCCATGCGGCGCACACTTTTAAGCCAGAGGCTGCTCAGGCTTTTGGCCATAAAGTCCCGGCGGGGCCGGATCGGCCTGAATTAGTAAGCATGCAACCATTTTGCTGCATTGCAGCATCTGCGTCCACGGCGCTGTCTGCCCTTGGTGTGGTCCTGCACGCCGCGTAGCTGTCAGGACGCTGACGCAGCGCAAAAGCGCTTTGGCATGCCCTTGGTACGATTGGGCCGCGCGCCCCCGCCTGCACCCTTGTTTTTGAACGCTTTTACGCCACTTCACCCTTGTCATGCCCGACTTCCTGACCGCCGCACTCTACAAGTTCGTACCGCTGCCCGACTTTGCCGCGCTGCAGGCGCCGCTGCAGGCTTTTTGCGAGGCACAGGATGTACGCGGCACCCTGCTGCTGGCCGAAGAAGGCATCAACGGCACCATCGCCGGCCCGGAAAATGGCGTGCGTGCGGTGCTGGCGCATTTGCGCAGCGATGTGCGGCTGACCGACCTGGCGCACAAGGAGTCGTGGTCGCAAAAGCTGCCCTTCTACCGCATGAAGGTGCGGCTCAAACGCGAGATCGTCACGCTGGGCGTGCCGGGCATCAACCCCAACGAGATGGCTGGCCAGTACGTGAAGCCGCAGGACTGGAACGCGCTGATCAGTGAGCCCGATGTGGTGGTGGTGGACACGCGCAACGCTTATGAGGTCGGCATCGGCAGCTTTGAAGGTGCGGTCGATCCCCACACCCAAAGCTTTTCGGAATTGCCGGCCTGGGTCGCCGAGCAGTCTGCGCCCGGTGGCCTGCTGGCTGAAAAAGACGGCAAAAAACCCCGCGTCGCGATGTTCTGCACCGGCGGCATCCGCTGCGAAAAGTCCACCGCCTTCATGCGCACCCAGGGCTTTGACGAGGTTTATCACCTGGAAGGCGGCATCCTCAAATACCTGGAAACCGTGCCCGAGGACCAGAGCCGATGGCAAGGCGAATGTTTTGTGTTCGACGAGCGCGTGTCCGTGGTGCACGGGCTGGCGACCGGCCACTACGACCTGTGCCGCGCCTGCCGCGACCCCATCAGTGAAGCCGACAAGGCCTCGCCGCTGTATGTGCCCGGCGTGAGCTGCCCGCACTGTCATGACAAAAAGACCGAGGAACAAAAGCGCGGTTTCATCGAGCGCCAGCGCCAGGTCGAGTACGCCAGCCGCCGGCGCCAGCCGCACATCGGCGCGAAGCTGGCCTCTTCCAGTGAATCTGGCGACAAGGACAGCAGCAATTGATAGGCACCCTGCCCGTTCTGTATTCGTTCCGGCGTTGCCCGTATGCAATGCGCGCCCGGCTGGCGCTGGCCGTCAGCGGCGAGGCCTGCGAACACCGCGAAGTAGTGCTCAGGAACAAACCCGCCGCCCTGCTGGCCGCCTCGCCCAAAGGCACCGTGCCGGTGCTGGTCTTGCCCGATGGCGCGGTGATTGATGAAAGCCTGGACATCATGCGCTGGGCGCTGGCGCGGCACGACCCGGCGCAGTGGCTGTCGCCGCCCGGAGTGTCGGCCGATGACATGAATGGGCTGATTGCCGGCAACGATGTTGACTTCAAACACCACCTGGACCGCTACAAATACCCCAATCGTTATCCGCAGGAATCCACCGGGAACGAGACTGGCTTTGCGCTGAAACACCGCGGCGAAGCAGCGCGCTGGCTGGCGCAACTCGACCATCGTCTGGTCTCAGGTTGGCTGATGGGCGCTCAGGCCAGTCTGGCCGACATGGCTGTGCTGCCCTTTGTGCGCCAGTTCGCACACACCGATACCGGCTGGTTTGCGACCCAGCCTTGGCCGCGCCTGCAGGGCTGGCTGGCTGCCTTCGAAGCCAGCGCCTTGTACAACGGTGTCATGCAGAAACATCAGCCGTGGCAAGCAGGCGAACACTGAGACGCCAGCAAGTTCCTGCTGCCAGCTTGCGCATCAAATCCGGCCTCCGCCCATATCCCGCCTGCATGACAAGCTATCAAAAACAGAGCAAATCATGCCGCGCTGGGGGTAAGCAGATCACCATTCACACCTCAGGCGCAATCATCTCCGCATACTCGTAAAGCGCGCCCAGCACCTCTTCGCCACGCTCATCCGCCGTTTCTGACAACACGTCGAGCTCGGCCAGGAAAGCATCGACATTGCGCGCGCCGCCCTCGCCTTCGAGCAGGCGCGCCGCACGGTGGGCTTCCCAGCGCTGCGCGTCATCGGCCGACAGCGTGACCTCGAAGTTGCGCGCGCGGTAACGGAACACCAGCTCTTCCAGCCGCTCGTCATCAAAGCCTGTGCGGCTGTGCGCCAGCTCTGCGGGCGGCAAGGCGCGAAGTTTGTTGAGCCGTCGCCTGTCGTCGTTGTTGATGAAGCCGCCGTAGAGGTCTTCATCGACATCCGGCACGCCCTCCCGGGGCCGGGCAAACACCTCGGGCCAGATGGCGCTCATGTCGGGCAGGCCAGCAGCTGTTTCGGCGTGGCGCAGCGCTCCTTCGATGTCCACACCCCACTTCGCGGCCATGGCTTCGCTGAGCGTGGCGAGCTTGCGCACCACCATGGGCGATTTGTTCAGATGCACCGACTTGATGGGCAGACGCGCCACGCCTTCCGGCAGGTCGGCGCTTTTGCTGAACAGGCGCTGGCGCAGGGTGGCCACGTCGAGCAGTGGCAGTTCAGCGGGATCGAAAGCGAGGTCCCAGGCCAGCAGCTCGTTTTTGTTCGAGGGATGCATGGCCAGCGGCCACATCACGGCGAGGCAACCTTTCTCGGGGGCGAACATGCCCGAGACATGCAAAAAGGGCTGGGCCGTCTGCGGGCTGGTCGGCAGGCCCAGTTGGGCGGCCACGCGGTCTTTTTTGTGCAAGGACAGGCAGAAGTCGAACAGCCGCGGCTGCGCTGTGCGGATCAAACGCGCCAGCGCAATGGTGGCGCGCACGTCGGACAAGGCGTCATGCGCTGATTCGTGGATGAGGCCGTTGGCGCGCGCCAGGTCCACCAGCGTGAAGCTGGGGCGCAACGCCCCCGGCTCGCCGGGCCGGCGTTCGTCGGGCTTCATGGGCCACTCGATGCCCTCGGGCCGCAGCGCATAAGCCATGCGCACAACATCAAGCAGGTCCCAGCGGCCGCAATCGTTTTGCCATTCACGGGCATAGGGGTCGATCAGGTTGCGCCAGAACAGGTGGCGCGTGACCTCGTCGTCAAAGCGGATGGTGTTGTAGCCGACACCAATCGTGCCGGGCTGCGCCAGCACGGCTTCGATGCGCGCGGCAAATTCGTGCTCGGGCAGGCCACGCTCCAGGCACAGCTGCGGCGTGATGCCGGTGACCAGGCAGGACGCCGGATCGGGCAGGTAGTCGCGCGCCGGCTGGCAATAAATCATCAGCGGCTCGCCGATCTCGTTGAGCTCGGCGTCGGTGCGAATGCCGGCGAACTGCGCGGGTCGGTCACGCCGTGTGTTCAGGCCGAAGGTTTCGTAGTCGTGCCAGAGAAAGGTATGTGCCATGGTGCAGCTTAAAGCAGGGGAGAAAACAGGCGCGCGGTGGCATCGAACAGGCGCATCAAAAACCGTTGCGGCCGCTGTGCGGGCACCGCAGCAGAACGGCGCAGGTCGGTCTCGAATTGCGCGGCCAGCGGGCCGGCCAGCACCGGGCCATACACCACGGCCATGACTTCGAAATTGAGGCGGAAGCTGCGGTTGTCGAAATTGGCGGTGCCTATCATGGCGCAATTGTCATCGACCACCAGTGTCTTGGAGTGCAGCATGCGCGCCTTGTATTCCCAGACCTTGACGCCCGCGGCAATCAGCTCGTCATAGTACGAGCGTGCGGCGGCGCTGACGATGAGGCTGTCGCTGCGGCGTGGCACCAGCAGGCGCACATCGACACCACGCAGCGCCGCGCTGGTCAGCGCCATCAGCGCGGGCTCCCCGGGGACAAAATACGGGGTGGTCAGCCAGGCGCGGTGGCTGGAAGCATTGATCGCGGCGATGTGCATGCGGTGGATGGCTTCGAGCGGGCTGTCGGGCCCGCTGGTCACGATCTGGACCGGCACGTCACCGGCTTCTTCGGTGCGATGCAGATGAGGCAGCAGGTGCGGCAGGGATTTGTTGCTGTCCCGGGGCGACTCGCCGGTCGCATAGGCCCAGTCTTCCAGAAACGTGGTTTGCAACCAGCGCACGGCGCTGCCCTCAATCCGCAGGTGTACGTCATGGTAGGCGTCGGCCCGGGTGCGCAGGTCTTCCTCGTCGGTGATATTGACGCCGCCGGTGAAGCCGACCATGCCATCGCAGACGAGGATCTTGCGGTGTGTGCGGTAGTTGCTGACAGGCCGCAAGCGCCGGCCTATGCGCGTGTCGTGGAACAAGCCGACCTGGGCGCCAGCCTCATGCAGGGGCGCCATGAAACTTCGCCCGAGCCGCTTGGAGCCCAGCGCATCCACCAGCAAACGTACCGCCACGCCCTGCTGCGCCTTGTGCACCAGAAGGTCGCGCAGCGCCGTGCCGATACGGTCGGGCTCGAAGATGTAGTACTCCAGATGAACGTGATGGTGTGCCTCGCGTACCGCCTCGAACATGCTGTCAAAAGTTGCCGCGCCGCCGGACAGCAGTTGCACCGCCGTGGCGCTGGACACCGGCAGACCGCAGGCCGCGGTGCCCAGCGCGGCCATTTGCCTCAAGGCAGGAGGCGCCCTCTCGGCCGCACCGCGCAGCAGCGCCAGGTCGGCCTCGCCACGTTCACCCGCCCGGCTGCGCAGGCGTTTGAGGCGCTGCTTTTTCAGACGTTGCGGACCGAGGAAGTAATAAACCACAAAGCCGGCAAACGGCAACAGCGCCATGGACAGGATCCAGCTCATGGTGGACACCGGCGCCCGCTTTTGCAGCACGATCCAGATCGACAGGATGGCGATGTAGGCGCTCCAGGCCAGGGAAAGGCCGGTCTTCCATTCAGCGCTGAGTTGCGGGATTGTCAAGATGGGCAAGCGGGTGATGCCGCGAACCGGTCCAGAACCTGGTTCGCCGGCGGAGCAAAGAAAAAGGCCGTCAGCGCTATGCTAACGGCCTTTTCGGAGGGCATGTCCGCCCGCGCCTAGCTGGTTTCGGCCTGCTCGGCTTCCGGCTTCGCCCTGCCCTCTTTCTTGGGCAGCGGCGTGATGTCGAGCTGGACTTCGCCGCTCTCCACGCCCTTCTCGTCCTTGGTGACTTTCATGTCCACCGTCAGGCGTCCGCCATCGACCAGGCGCCCGAACAGCAGTTCGTCGGCCAGCGCGCGGCGGATCGTGTCCTGGATCAGGCGCTGCATCGGGCGCGCACCCATCAGCGGATCGAAGCCTTTCTTGCCAAGATACTTGCGCAGGGTGTCGGTGAAGGTCACTTCCACTTTTTTCTCGGCGAGCTGCGTTTCGAGCTGCAGCAGGAACTTGTCAACCACACGCAGGATGACGGTTTCGTCCAGGGCCTTGAAGCTCACGGTCGCGTCGAGGCGGTTGCGGAACTCGGGCGTGAACAGGCGCTTGATATCGGCCATCTCGTCGCCGGATTCGCGCGGATTCGTGAAACCGATGGTCGCCTTGTTCATGGTCTCGGCGCCGGCATTGGTCGTCATGACGATGATCACGTTGCGGAAATCGGCCTTGCGCCCGTTGTTGTCCGTCAGCGTGCCGTGGTCCATGACCTGCAGCAGCACGTTGAAGATGTCCGGGTGCGCCTTCTCGATTTCGTCCAGCAGCAGCACGCAATGCGGCTTCTTGGTGACAGCCTCGGTCAGCAGGCCACCCTGGTCGAAACCGACATAGCCCGGGGGCGCACCGATCAAGCGGCTCACCGCGTGGCGCTCCATGTACTCGGACATGTCGAAGCGGATCAGTTCGATGCCCATGATGTAGGCCAGTTGCTTGGCCGCCTCGGTCTTGCCGACGCCGGTAGGGCCGGAGAACAGGAAGGAGCCAATCGGCTTGTCGTCCTTGCCAAGCCCTGAACGTGCCATCTTGACGGCCGAGGCCAGCACTTCGAGCGCTTTGTCCTGGCCGAACACCACACTCTTGAGGTCACGTTCCAGCGTTTGCAGCTTGCCGCGGTCATCGTTGGATACGTTGGCGGGCGGAATGCGCGCGATCTTGGCCACAATCTCCTCGACCTCGGTCTTGGTGATGGTTTTCTTGCGTTTGGACGGCGACAGGATGCGCTGGGCAGCGCCGGCCTCATCAATGACGTCGATGGCCTTGTCGGGCAGGTGCCGGTCGTTGATGTATTTGGCGCTGAGCTCCGCTGCGGCTTGCAGGGCGGCCACAGCGTACTTGACGCTGTGGTGCTCTTCAAAACGCGACTTCAGGCCCTTGAGAATCTCGACGGTTTCCTGCACCGTGGGCTCGACCACGTCCACCTTCTGGAAGCGGCGTGACAGGGCGGCATCTTTCTCGAAGATGCCGCGGTATTCGGTGAAGGTGGTGGCGCCGATGCATTTGAGCTGGCCCGAGCTGAGTGCGGGTTTGAGCAGGTTGGAGGCATCCAGCGTGCCGCCCGAGGCTGCACCTGCACCGATCAGGGTGTGGATCTCGTCGATGAACAGGATGCCATTGGGCTTGTCTTTGAGCGCCTTGAGCACACCCTTCAGGCGCTGCTCGAAGTCGCCGCGGTACTTGGTGCCGGCCAGCAAGGCGCCCATGTCCAGTGAATAAACCTGCGCTTCGGCCAGGATTTCAGGCACGTCTTTTTGCGTGATGCGCCAGGCCAGGCCCTCGGCAATCGCGGTCTTGCCCACCCCGGCTTCGCCCACCAGCAAGGGATTGTTCTTGCGGCGGCGGCACAGGATCTGGATCACGCGCTCGACTTCGTAGTGGCGGCCGATCAACGGATCGATCTTGCCGTCCTTGGCCATCTGATTGAGGTTTTGCGTGTACTGCTCAAGGCGCACCGGGAACCAGCTCAACACGACGATCGCCAGGGCCAGGAGCAGCACCGCGCCGGTGAACCAGGCGGGCGCTGCCTCGAACCCGGGCGGTGCGATCACG